>JBDSZF010000019.1:0-6443 GCA_039925285.1 Polaromonas sp. | reverse complement strand
GGCCCCAGGCGCCCAGCGTCGGGTTTTCCCAGTCGTCCTCGACAAAGCGGATATCGTTTTTCTTCAGGTCGAAGCCCAGCGCCTCCAGGCTGCCGAGGTACAGCTCCAGGATGTTGGCCGGTGCGGGTTTGAGCACCACCTGGTACTGGTAGTAGTGCTGCAGGCGATTGGGATTCTCTCCATAGCGGCCGTCCTTCGGACGGCGGCTCGGCTGCACATAAGCCGCTTTCCAGGGCTCGGGGCCAAGCGCTCTTAAAAATGTAGCGGTATGCGAAGTCCCGGCGCCGACTTCCATGTCATAGGGTTGCAAAAGGGCGCAACCCTGGTCGGCCCAGTAGGACTGCAGCTTCAGGATAATTTGCTGAAAAGTGAGCATAGGAGTAGTTGTTGTCAGTAGCGCGGTGCAGCTTTTCAGGCACCGCAAGCACCGGGAAAGAGCGACGCCAGAGGCGGCATCGCAAAACCATTTATTTTACGCGGCGATAGTTCAGCAACGGCGCCTGAAAATTAACGCCAGCCCGAGAACGGCCAGGCCCAGCGCCCACAGCGGCCAGAGCCCGAATCGCCCCGCCCACCAGGCATAAGGCGTGATGCCGCTGCGGCCCTGCACCTCGCCCACCAGCGCGCCCCGGGTGTGGCGCGGCAGCGAATGCGTGAGCTCTCCCCGGTAGTTGATGATGACGGTGGCGCCGGTGTTGGTGGCGCGAATCATCGGCCGGCCAAACTCCAGCGAGCGCATGCGCGAGATCTGCAGATGCTGGTCAATCGCCACCGTGTTGCCAAACCAGGCGATATTGCTGACGTTGACAAACATCGTGGGCGCCTGTGCCGGATCGACAAAACGCGCGCCCAGTTCCTCGCCAAACAAATCCTCATAGCAGATATTGGGCGCCAGCCGCTGGCCCTTCCAGTCAAAGGACATCTGGCCGACCGTGCCGCGATTGAAGTCGCCGAGCGGAATGTGCATCAGGTTGATGAACCAGTGGAAACCGGGCGGAATCACCTCGCCAAAAGGCACCAGGTGGTGCTTGTCGTAACGGTAAGGTGCGGGCGGCGCGGGCTTCAGGCCTACCACTGAATTCGAATAGCCGGTCGCGTAATCGCCCAAGGGCAAGCCAATCAGCGCGGCCTGGTCTCCGGTGGCAAAGCGGGCCTGCAGCGCCTGCCAGTAACCCTCGGGCAGTTGCTGCGGCAATAACGGAAGCGCGGTTTCAGGAGCGATCACCAGTGTGGTCCGGGCATCACGCAGCTGCTCGCCGTACCAGTTCAGCGCCGTGACGACGCCGGTGCCGCCGACGAATTTTTCGTCCTGGGGAATATTGCCCTGCAGCAGCGTGACCGATATCGGCTTGACCAGCGCCGGATCGGACTCGACGTCGCCCACGTTATAGACCGGCAGCCAGGCAAGGGCCGCGCTCAGCACGATGCCTGCCAGCGCAGCCAGCCAGCGTGTTTGGGATGCCAGCAAGGAAAAAGCCAGCCAGGCAGCGACCAGCGCCGCCATAAAGGTCAGCCCATGCACGCCCACCCAGGCGGCCAGCGGCCTGGCCCAGCCATCGACATGGGCATAACCGCCCTCACCCCATGGAAAACCGGTGAACAGCTTGACCCGGGCCAGTTCGGCGAGCAGCCACATCGCTGCAAAAAAAACCGCCCGCCCTATAGGCCGAACCGGCGCCAGCGCAACAAACAGCCCGGCAGCGGCAGCGTAGTAAAGCCCCAGAAAAGCGGACAGCAGCACAATCGCCAGCACCGTCAGCGGCGCCGCCAGGCCGCCATAGACATGCAGGGAAATGAACAGCCACCAGAAGGTGGCGCACTGCATGACAAGGGCAAACAGGCCGCCCAGCCAAGCACCGCGCTGCCAGGAGCGGGCGCCATCGAGTTGCCCGGCCAGCAAGGCCAACGCCAGCAGCTGCAGCCAGCCCGCCGGCTGGCCTTGATCAAGGCCGAGTATGGAGCCAAAGGAAAAAGGCCATGCCAAGCTGGCCGCATGGGCGCAAGCAGCCATGAGGACGATAGCCAGCTGAAGCCCTATCAGCCGGCTGCGCACCGGCCCGGCGCCTGTCATCCCGAATCGGACCTGCGATGAAGGCCTCATGCGGCCAATAGCCTGCGCGCGCAAGGGATGGCCGGCGTCACAGGGATTCGGTCGCTTGCGCTGCTGCCGGCGAAACCTTGAACCAGCGCACGGCGCCGCCCTTGGTGTGCAGCACGGTGAACTGCAGGCCGGCCAGCGCGTAATGCTCGCCGCGCTTGGGAACATGGCCCATTTCATGCGCGACCAGGCCGCCAATGGTCTCGAAGTCGGTTTCTGGCAGCGTCACATCAAACGATTCATTGACGCGCTCAATCGAGGTGTCGCCGCTCACGCGGTAGGTGTGGTCGGTCAGGGCAAAGATATCACCGGCGTCTTCGGCAATATCGAATTCGTCCTCGATTTCGCCGACGATCTGCTCCAGCACATCTTCAATCGTGATGAGGCCGGCGACGCGGCCAAACTCGTCAATGACCACGGCCAGGTGGTTGTGGTTGCCCCGAAATTCGCGCAGCAGTTCATTGAGCCCCTTGCTTTCGGGCACAAACACCGCCGGACGCAGCAGCGCCCTGATGTTGAGTTCGGGTGCACGCTGGAGTTTGAGCAAATCCTTGGCCATCAGGATGCCAATGATGTTTTCCTTTTCATCCTCAAAGACCGGAAACCGCGAATGAGCGGTGTCGATGATGAGGTGCAGCAGTTCATCGAACGGCGCATTGATGTTGACCAGGTCCATGCGCGGCGCGGCCACCATGACATCGCCGGCCGTCATGTCGGCCATGCGGATCACGCCTTCAAGCATTTCGCGGCTTTGCTGGCCGATCACATCATTGTCCTGTGCTTCCACCAGGGTTTCGATCAATTCGTCTTTGGAATCCGGACCGGGATGGAGCATTTCAGCGAGCTTTTGCAAAAAGCCACGCTTGTCTTCCGATTTGGAAGATCGACTGGGAGGAACATCGGACACGTGAGGGCGGTCGGTAGTGGAGAAGCGGTCAAGGATAGCCGAAATTTTTGACGCCGCGCCAAGATGGGTGACCCGCAGCCCCCACAGCAAGCAAAGCGTCGAGCGCGAGCAACCGCAGCGCGGGGCAGCCTACCTCTTCATGCGGTCGCGGCTGTCCTGCACGCCACGCCTGATTTCCTGCAGCGTCGCCAGAACAGCCCAGAACTGCCTGGCCTGCACCTTCAGGCGGTAGTCGGTCTGGGCAATCTGCTCTTCGAGCATTTCGGTGACGCGCGAATCCATGTCTGCGGGCAGCAGCTTGAGGTAAGCTTCGGTTTCAGAGCCGTCACGCTCTACCTTGGCGCCGGCCTTTCTGGCAATGTTGAGCATGGCGGTGTTTTCGCTCAGCGCATGGATGAACATCATCTCCACGCCTTCGTTGCGCGAATGCATCACGGCCCGGTCGAACAGGCGTGCGCCATAGTCCCGGCCGCGCGCATGGGCCAGCACCGAAACGCCAAATTCAGCACAGCTCTGGAGCGCGGGATCGGTTGAAAAAGCCAGATGCGCCATGGCAATCAGCTCAAGCTTGCGGTTGTAGATGCCGAAAATCTCGTCGCGCTCAAAATTGACGCCTGCCACATAACGCATGATCTGCTCGTCATTGGCCGAGTAGCCAAAGCGCAGGCAACGGTCTTTCGGACTGAGCGCCAGCAAATGCGCGGCGATGCGCTCGTCGTGGCTGGGGCCGATGGAGCGTATCGGCACGATGACTGACGGCACATGAGGCGCAGCAGGATGCGGTGCGCTGTCCTGGGCGGGCGGGCAGAAAAAATCCTTGCTTGCCTTGAAGGATGCCTTTAAAAGTGTGCCGGGATTGACCATGATCTCAATGTAAGGGTTAGCCCTGAATAAGTCGCGCCCTACCTGAAGGCCCCTGTCACGGGAAAGCCCTGCCGATGAGTGCCTGGATAAGACTTTTACCCACTATCTACGGTCACGATAAGCTATCGAATCAATAGCAAATCAAACCATTATTTTACCCGTAAATGTTGCACTGCAACAACGCGAATTTCAAACCGGATAGCGCTTACGCAGTGGGTCCGCCCATCGGGGAGGCCGTCCGCTCGTCCAGCATAGCTAGCGTCGCCCGCATCAGTTGCGGCACAAATGCCAATTGCACATGCGCCGCGCCGCGAACCAGCCGGTTATTCGCGCCCGGCAAGGTTGCGGTGGAAGCCGGAAACACGATGTTGTCGCAGTTGGAATACCAGCAGGTAAAAAGTGCATGGCGGCCAGCAGGCATTTCATGGTCCAGTTGCGTGTGCCAGTCCGACAGCAAGCGCATCTGCTGCCCATTGAAGCCGCGGCCAAAACGCGCCAGCCAGGTGCCCCGGTGCGGCGTTCCAATCGTCACCACATGATGAACGCGCGCCTCGGCCTTCATCCGCTTGAGCCAGGCCCTGGCCGCCAGGCCGCCCATGCTGTGGCAGACCAACAGCGGCGGCAGACCGGTCACCAAGGTAACGCGCTGGACAGCGTCATCGATTTGCGGCGCGTACTCGTCAATCGAAGCAAACAGCGGCTCCAGGTTGACGGCCACAAAAGCATGGCCCCGGCCCTGCAAGCGCTTGAGCCAGGGCGTCCACAAGCCCCGGTTGCAGAAGAATCCATGAACGAACACCACGCCACGACGGCCCTGCACCAGCGCGGGTGGACCCAGCTGATCCGGGATGGCATTCGACCGGAAGGGCTGGCGCCAGCAGAAGACCTGGGGCGCGGTCGCCGTTTCACCCAGCCAGGCGCCGATCAGTTCCCTCCAACTGGGCTGGGGCACCGGATCGCCCTTGTTGACCCGCTTGAGCAGCATGAATTCAATCGCAAGGAGTGCCACGTAGCCAAAAGCAATCACCATAAAACCAGTGACCGCCAGCACCGGTGCACTGCGGCTGAAGTACAGCAGCCAGCCGAAGGCTGCAGCCCCCAGCGACAGGGTGATGAGTCGTTGTAGCGATGCCAGCATGAGATGGAAATAAAGACCGGCCGCCGCTCAGGCGAGCGTGACATCGCGGCCCGTCAAATTTTTGACAAGGCCCTGCGCCAGGCAATTTACCGCGCCGTACAGCGTCAGCACCGCAGAGCCGTCACTGCGCAGCTTGACCTTGCCGCCTGGCGCATCATCATGAAAGCCGTCACGCAGCAGCGCCAGCAGCGTATGCTTGTGTGGAAAAGACGCAAGCAGATCATGCTGGCCCTGGCCAAAGCCCGGGCCACCCGCCAGCACGTAATGTTTCGCGACTATTTCCGTAGCTCCTTGCGAACGTTCTGCGTGCGCTAACGCCCCATTTGGCTTTACATTCCGGCAAATCAGCGCCGTCACCTTGCCCTGGGCCAGTTCAAAATCACCGTGGTCGAGCCGCCGACGCAGCGGCCCTGCAAAATGTTGATCGCCTTGTCTTCGGTCTTGCGCGCCGCGCTTTCCTGTTAGAGCGAAGGATAGGCTTCGGCCTCCAGCTGGTTGAAATCGATACTGCTCTTGGAGCGTTCCTTCTTCGATGATGAGAACCTGCAGCCCGGCCCTGGACAGCAATTCGGCCGTGATGCCAGCGCCCGCACCGCTGCCGATGATCGCGACATCGCAAACTATTTTTTCCGGGATCGCCCCCAAGGCACCACCCGAAACTTTCCAGCCGCGTTGAATACCGTCCCTGATCAGATATTTCAATTGACTCATGGTTGCGGCCGGTCGTTCAGAAAGGCTATGTCACCGTTAAATGTGGAAATTCTGGTCGTCGCAGGGAAAAGAATGGTAGTGCAACATTCGTTCTGTAATTTCCCAGAGCATTGAAACTGAACCTGTTTGGAAGTTTCTGGTTTTGGAATTTTTTAATCAGGCCCCTGCCAGGACGCCGGAGGCCCCCCTCGGCGACCGACTGACAAGCCTGAACCGACACAGAAAGAACGAACTTCTCATGGCCCAAAGAACCCAACTTGATGACAGTAGCCACCCACTTTACGAAGCCTATGCCTGCCTGCTTGCCAACGGCCTGGACGGTGCCGGCGAAGCCTTGCGCATCCTGGTCAATGAAGCCTCCCGCATTGAGCGGGCCCAGCACCTTCAGGCGACGCCGTATGAGCGCTCGGCCCAGCGCGTGGATTACGCCAATGGTTATAAAAACAAGACTGTTTTGACCCGCATGGGCGAAGTCACCTTTGAAGTACCGCAAGTGCGCTCGGGTGGCTTTTACCCCAGCGCCCTGGAGCGCGGCAGCCGTTCGGAGCAGGCCATGAATCTGGCGCTCGCCGAGATGTATGTGCAAGGTGTCTCCACGCGCAAAGTTATCGAAGTGTTGCAAAAGCTGGTGGGGCCCGAGGTCAGCATCTCCAGCACGCAAATCAGCCGTTGCACGGCGCTGCTGGATACGGGCTTGCAGGCCTGGCGTACCCGGCCCCTGGATG
>JBDSZF010000018.1:0-5876 GCA_039925285.1 Polaromonas sp. | reverse complement strand
CTTCCAGCGGCTGCGCCCGGCCCGGGCCACGTCGATGACGTGGTCGGCCGTGATCTTGTGCGAGGTGGCCCAGGCGTTGCGGTAGCCCCCTGGACAAGGAGCGCTACAAAGCCCGCCATCTGGTTGAAAACCTCTTCCAGCGCATGAAGGTCTTTCGCCGTGTGGCCACCCGCTTTGACAAGCTCGGCATCCGGTTTCTGGGCTTTGTACACATCGCCGGCACCATGAAGTGGCTCCACTGACTTTCCGAACACGGCCTAGCTATCGAATCAGTAGTAAAACAAAAAAGGCCAGCCCATGCGGGCCAGGGAAGAATCCATCATCGCCCCCCATTGCGGCGGAGGCACCCAAGTCGATGGAGTCCGCTGCGTTTGTTTGAAAAAGACGTTCGCCTTTGGCCGGCCGCCCTCTGCTATCACGCGCACCCGCCGAGGGTAAGACCGCCCCGTCAATAGCCGACCCGGCCAATGGGGTAAATTCTCCCCGAGGCTTAACTACCATGACAGACACACCGCGCAAAATAATTCCCTTGGCAGACCTGCGTTACGCAAGCCGCGTGCCCACGGTTCCCGCCCTGTTGCCGGCGCCCACCGGCCTGCTCAGCGACACGCTGGGCCGGCCGCTGCGGGACTTGCGCATCAGCGTGACGGACCGCTGCAACTTTCGCTGCAACTACTGCATGCCGAGCGAGATATTCGACAAGGACTACGCTTTTCTGCCGCAAAGCTCGCTGCTGAGCTTTGAGGAGATCACCCGGCTGGCGACCATCTTCGTTGCCCATGGCGTCGAGAAAATCAGGCTCACCGGGGGCGAACCGCTGCTGCGCAAGAACATCGAAGTGCTGATCGGCATGCTGGCCCGGCTGCAGACACCTGCCGGCAAGCCGCTGGACATCACGCTGACCACCAACGGATCGCTGCTGGCCAGAAAAGCCCGGTCGCTGAAAGATGCCGGCCTGCAACGCGTCACGGTCAGCCTCGATGCGCTGGACGATGCCATCTTTCGCAGCATGAACGATGTCGATTTTCCGGTGGCCGACGTGCTCAAGGGCATTGAAGCCGCGCAACAGGTCGGCCTGGCACCGATCAAGATCAACATGGTCGTCAAGCGCGGCACCAACGATGACCAGATCCTGCCTCTGGCCCGGCATTTCCGGCACTCCGGCGCGGTGCTGCGTTTCATCGAATACATGGACGTGGGAGCGACCAATGGCTGGCGCATGGACGAAGTGCTGCCCTCGGCGCAGGTGGTCGAACGTCTGCAGGCCGAATTCCCCTTGGTGGCCATCGACCCGAACTACAGCGGTGAAACCGCCGAGCGCTGGCGTTACCTGGACGGTGGCGGCGAAATCGGCGTGATCAGCAGCGTGACCCAGGCTTTTTGCGGCGAATGCAACCGAGCGCGGCTGTCCACCGAAGGCAAGCTGTTTTTATGCCTGTTTGCCAGCCAGGGCCATGACTTGCGCGCCCTGCTGCGCGGCAACTATGCCGACGAGCAGATCGCTGCGGCGATTGGGCCGATCTGGCAGGCGCGCTCGGACCGTTATTCGGAAATTCGCGCGGCCCTGCCACCGGACGCCAGCCCGGCTGGCGGCGCCAAGCGGGTTGAAATGAGTTACATCGGAGGCTGAATATGGTCCCCACGCTTGTCGCTTCGCGTACTGCGCTGCCTCCCCGAGGGGGCCGCTGCGCCTGCGGCCCTGGCTGGCATGGAGTTGCTGCGCTCAGTTTCATTGCTCCGACGCTTGTCGCTTCGCTTATTACGCACTTTTAGGAACACTGGATGACCATGAATATGGAGACACCCTTGCATGCAGAAGCTATTACCGGCGTGATCCTGGCCGGGGGCCGTGGCTCGCGCATGGGCGGCGTGGACAAGGGCCTGCAAAACTTCAGGGGCGTGCCGCTGGCCCTGCATACGCTGATGCGGCTGTCGCCGCAGGTCGGCCAGATCATGATCAATGCCAACCGCAACCTGTCGGCCTACGAATCCTTCGGCGTGCCAGTCTGGCCCGACAGCGCCTGCCTGGGCGACTATGCCGGGCCGCTGGCCGGTTTCATGACCGGTCTTGAGCGCTGCGAAACGCCCTACCTGCTGACCGTTCCGTGCGACACGCCGCTGTTTCCGGCCGACCTGGTCGCCCGGATGGCCGAAGCCATGTCGCGCGAGAATGCCGACTTTGCCGTGGCGGCCGCTCGCGAGGAAGACGGCCAGTTGCGGCCGCAGCCGGTGTTTTGCCTGATGGGCGTGCAGATGCTGGAGAGCCTCGCGCGCTTCACGCAGGCGGGCGGGCGCAAGATCGACGCCTGGACGGCGCAGCACAAGACCGTCATCGTGCCCTTCGACCAGCCGGGCGACGATGTCCACGGCTTTTTCAATGCCAACACACTGGCCGAGTTGCACCAGCTCGAAACGAGGCAGCCGTGAACACCATCGACCAGATTGCCGCCCAGTTGCAGGGCTACGACCCGCAGGCGATGACGGCCAAGGGCGTGCAGGATTTCCTGTCGCGCCTGGTGACGCCGGTGCGGGACATGCTGGAAGTGCCGCTGGTTGAAGCGCTGGGCCGGGTGCTGGCGGCCGATGTGATTTCGCCGTTTGATGTGCCGCCGCATGACAACTCGGCGATGGATGGGTTTGCCTTCGACGGCGCGCAACTCGCGCCCGATGCCGCGCTGGACTTGCAGGTCGTCGGCACGGCGCTGGCGGGCAAGGCCTGGCAAGGCAGCGTTTTGCCCGGCCAGTGCGTGAAGATCATGACCGGCGCGGTGATGCCGGCTGGCCTGGACACGGTGGTGCCGCAGGAGTTCGTCACACTGAGCCGCTCAGGTGAAATCGACCGCATCATGATTTCGCCCGGCTTGCTGCGCCTGGGTGACAACCGCCGCCTGCGCGGCGAAGACCTGACGCAGGGCCAGGCGGCACTGCAAAAAGGAGAGCTTCTCACGCCCGCTCGGCTTGGGCTGGCGGCCTCTTTGGGCCTGAAAACCCTGACCACCTGGCGACCCTTGCGCGTGGCCTACTTTTCAACCGGCGATGAAGTCCTGTCGCTGGGCGAAGCGCCGCGCGAAGGCGCGGTGTACGACAGCAACCGCTACACCGTGTTTGGCCTGCTGACCCGCATGGGCTGCCAGGTCATCGACATGGGCGTGGTGCGCGACGATCCGGCGCTACTGGAAGAAGCCTTCAATGAAGCAGCCACTCAGGCCGATGCCATCATCACCTCGGGCGGCGTCAGCGTGGGCGAGGCCGACTACACCAAGGCGATGATGAAAAAGCTCGGCGACGTGGCTTTCTGGCGCATCGCCATGCGGCCGGGCCGGCCGATGGCCGTGGGGCGCCTGTCTCCCCTCAAATCAGCCGATGGCAGGGCTGCCGTGCTGTTTGGCCTGCCCGGCAATCCGGTCGCGGTGATGGTGACCTTTCTGGCCTTTGTGCGCCCTGGCCTGCTGCGGATGATGGGCGCAAATCCTGAACCGGCGATATTTCTCAAGGCGCGCAGCACGGAAGCCATGCGCAAAAAACCGGGCCGCACCGAATACCAGCGCGGCCGCGTATCGACCACGCCCGATGGCTCGCTGCAGGTCAAGACCACCGGCAGCCAGGGCTCGGGCGTGCTGCGCTCGATGGCCGAAGCCAACGGCCTGATCGTGCTGCATCACGGCCAGGGCAATGTGGCCGTGGGCGACGAAGTCGATGTGATGATGTTTGACGGCGTGATCTGAAAAAACTGGCACTTTGCAGAGCAAGCTCAGCGTATGGATGGACGCCAGTCAAAATTTTTCAGTCACCGCAGCGATGCCGCGTTAAAGGGTTCGTGACGTCATTGCGCCTGCAGGGCCAACGGCCAGTTCTTCCTGCAGCGATGCAATCAGCGGACAGAAGACCTTTGCCTTTGCCGCGGTGCAGGCGCACACGAGTTCAGACAGGGCGACCTCGATGCATGTCAGGTCGGCAAGCTTTTCGCGCACATCCTTAAGCTTGGACGCGGCCAGGTTGCTGGCTTCCTCGCAGTGGACGCCATCTTCAAGTTGCAGCAGTTCCCCGATTTCATCAAGGCTGAAACCCAGCCGTTGCGCAGACTTCATAAACCGCACCCGCGTCACATCCGCCTTGCCATAGCGGCGAATGCTTCCATAAGGCTTGTCGGGCTCTGGCAGCAGACCTTTGCGCTGGTAAAACCGGATGGTTTCTACATTGACCCCGGCCGCTTTGGCAAAAGCACCAATCGTTAAATTTTGCAAATTATTTTCCATAGCCACTTGACTCCGTACTTAACTACGGGAATAAGCTTACCCCATTCAGTCAATACTGGAGGGAAAAAGGACATGAACAACTCAAGGCTGCTCAAGCTGGGAATTGGCGGCTCCCTCATCGTGGCCCTGTGCTGCTTCACGCCCATTTTGCTAATCCTGTTCGGCATCGTTGGGCTTGGTGCGCTCACTGCTTATCTGGACTACATGCTGCTGCCGGCCTTGGTGATATTTATCGGCATCACAATTTATGCAGTGCAAAAACGGCGACGGGCCGAGACGGGTTGCACCACCGGCAGCTCAGGCGGAAAACAATGATCAGCTTGACCATCGAAGGCATGACGTGTGGCTCATGCGCCAGCCATGTGGGTGATGTGCCCTTCACAAAGTCTCTGGGGTAGATCGCGCGGTGGTGAACTATTCTGCAGGCCGCGCCAGCGTGAGTGCAAAGGCCCTGGACGCGAAGGCATTGATCGCCGCCGTCGCGCTCCTAGAGCAGAATCGCCCTGACTGGCAACAGCCCGCACTCCCCCATGTACCTCGTATTTGTTTCCTTGAAGTTCTTGCTGGTCAGGGTGATTCCGCTCTAGGCTACAGATCAAGGGAAACAACGGGCTTGAAGCTGACAGTCACAGATTTCCCACCAAGCCCTGCGAGCGTTCGTACGAACGGCAAAGGACTGCATATCGCCGTCATCGGCAGTGGCGGCGCTGCGATGGCTGCAGCGCTCAAGGCGGCCGAACTCGGCGCCCAGGTCACACTGATCGAGCGCGGCACCATCGGCGGCACCTGCGTCAACATCGGCTGCGTACCATCCAAAATCATGATCCTAGAAAAGCTGCGCCGGTTAAGCCCAGGAAGAAATAATGGACATTCCTTGTCTTGCTGAGAAAGGGGCAAATCCAACCCAACAGATTCGGTGCAAGCTGATCTCACCCTTAAGGAAATATCGATGAACAATAACACCCATGATTTGATCGTCATTGGCACGGGCACCGCAGCCACTGTCACCGCGATGGGCTGCCGCAAGGCGGGCTGGTCGGTGGCCATCATTGACCACCAGCCGTTCGGGGGCACCTGTGCACTGCGCGGTTGCGACCCCAAAAAGATGCTGATTGCGGCGACCGAAGTCATCGACGGCTTCGAGCGCATGGGCGGCATCGACACGGTGAAGGGCGAGTTGCACATCGACTGGGCCGCACTGCAGCGCCACAAGCGCTCGTTCACTGACCCGGTACCGGACAAGCGCGAGCAGACCTACGCCAAAGCGGGCATCGATGCCTATCGCGGCCAGGCACACTTTACGGACCGCGACACCGTGTTGGTGGAAGGCCAAACACTCAAAGCCCGGCACATCGTCATCGCTGCCGGTGCCGAGGCGATCAAGTTGCCGATTGAAGGCGCGGAGCATCTGGCCTTGAGCGACGAATTTCTGAATCTTGAATCGCTCCCCAAACGCATCGTACTGGTCGGTGGCGGCTATATCGGCTTCGAGTTCGCCCATATTGCGGCGCGCGCCGGCGCCAGCGTCACGGTGCTCAATCGCGGCCCGCAGGCCTTGACCGGTTTTGATCCCGACCTGGTCACACTGCTGGTCGAGCGTACCCGCTCACTTGGCGTGGA
>JBDSZF010000017.1:0-17746 GCA_039925285.1 Polaromonas sp. | reverse complement strand
CGGGTGTCGCCTTCGACGAGAACCGCCAGGTCGGCGCGGTTCTTGAACGACAGCCAGGTGCCGCGGTCGGCCAGCACATAGGCGCCCAGGCTGGCGGCCATGTTCAGCGCCGGACCCATGCCGCAGCCGCAGGCCTTGTAACCCGAAAATGCCGGCGCTTCAAAGCCGGCCGTTTTCCAGTAACGCAGCTCGGCCGCATGGGTGCCGCTCTTGTCGCCGCGCGAGATGAAGCCGGCGTTGGCAGCCTTGACCTTTTTCAGCGCTTCAACGATGTCCTTGCCCTTGATGCCGGCCGGATCGGCGGCCGGGCCGATCAGCACGAAGTCGTTGTACATCACCGGATAGCGCTTGAGGGCAAAGCCTTCGGCCACGACCTTTTCCTCGGCCGCCTGGTCGTGCACAAACAGCACATCGGCATCGCCCCGGCGGCCCATGTCGATGGCCTGGCCGGTGCCGACGGCGACCACTTTCACGTCAATGCCGCTGGCCTTTTTGAATTCGGGCAGCAAATGGCCAAACAGCCCCGACTGCTCGGTGGAGGTGGTGGACGCCATCACGATGCCGGGCGTCTGCGCTATCGAAAACATAGCTTCAAGCGCAATAGCGATAAGCGTAAAAGCCCTGAAAGGCTTGAAAAATCGGTGAATGCCATTCATCCCAGCTCCCCTTTTAAAAAATTTGCAGCGGCTGCGGGCAAAGGCCCGTTGAAAAAAGCTTCCGTCGGCAAATCAGCCACCAGCCTGCCCTGCTCCAGATAGATCACGCGGCTGGCCAGGCGCTTGACCTGGCCCAGGTTGTGGCTGCTGAAAATCAGCGTCATGCCGGCGTCGGCAAATTCAGCCATCAGCCGCTCGACTTCGCGCTTGGCCGCCGGGTCCAGGCTGGAAGTGGGTTCATCGAGCAGCAAGACCTGCGGTTTGAGCGCCCAGGCCCGCGCCAAAGCCACCCGCTGCTGCTGCCCGCCCGACAGGGCCTTGGCATTGCGCCCTGCCAGTTCAGCCAGCCCCACCCGTTTGAGCGCCTGCAGTGCCTGCGTTTTGGCCGGCTTCCAGGGCTCGCCCTTGAGCCATAGGCCCAGGGCCACGTTATGAAGCACGCTGGCGCGCAGCATGTAGGGGCGTTGAAAAAGCATCGCCTGACGCGCGCGCGCATCGACCTGAAAACTCCCTTTTGCAGGTGCAATGAGTCCATGCAGCGTTCGCAGCAGGGTGCTTTTGCCGCTGCCGTTGGAACCGACCAGCGCCAGCCTTTCGCCGGCGGTGACGCGCAGCGTGCAGGCGTTGAGGGCCTGCACGCGCCCAAAATTGACGCTGACACTGTCCAGGCCGAAAATTGGCGTCATGAGGATGCGCCGCGTGCCGCCGGGGTCGATGCCAGGACGGCTTGCACATCGGGCAACTGGTCATCGAGCCGCTCACGCCAGCGCCGCACCAGCGCAATCAAAATATTGAGCAGCAGCACCACGACCAGCAGCACCATGCCGAGCGCCAGCGCCAGCGGCAAATCGCCCTTGCTGGTTTCCAGCGCGATCGAGGTCGTCATCACGCGCGTGAAACCCTCGATATTGCCGCCCACCACCATCACCGCGCCGACCTCTGAAATGGCGCGGCCAAAGGCGGCAATCAGCACCGTGAGCAAGGCATATCGCTCGTCCCACAGCAAAATCAGGCTGCGCATGAAACGGCGCGCGCCCAGCGACTGGAACTGTTCGCCGTGGCTGCGGTCCGCATCGTCAATCGTCTGGCGCACCAGCGCCGTGACCACCGGCAGCACCAGCACCGCCTGCGCCAGCACCATGGCCTTGAAGGAAAAAAGCCAGCCCAGAAAACCCAGCGGCCCGCTGCGCGACAGCAGCAGATACACCACCAGCCCAACCACCACCGACGGCAAGGCCAGCGCGGTATTAAGCAAGGCCAGCACGACAGCGCGGCCCCGAAAGCGCGCCACGCCGAGCCAGGCGCCCAACAACAAACCGGCGCTGCAGGCGATCACGCAGGCCAAAGCGCTGACCGCCAGCGACCGGACGACGATGCCGGCGAACAAAGGGTCCAGCGAGGTGATGAGCGAAAAGGCCGTGGCGGCGCTGTCTGAAAAGGTGTTCATGCGATGGGTTTTGCCGAGACTTTATCGCAGCAACGATGGCCTTTCCGGGGTTAGGCCAGAAGCTATTATTTTCACAGCGCGCAAGACCTGAAACCACAAAAGATATCGTCACGCTCGGGCAAATAAAAGTTGCGCAAGCTGGGATGCTTGAGCCGCGCCCGGGTCGCAAATGACGCGCCGCGCAGCACCTTGTGCGTGCCAAACCAGGGCTGCGAATAGGTCTGGTAAGGGTCAGGCGCAAACCCCGGATAGGGCCGAAACGTCGTACCCATCCATTCCCACACATCGCCCCAGCGAAAGCCCCGCCGCGCAGCCGTTTGCGCAGCCACTTCCCATTCCACCTCGGCCGGCAAACGGCGCCCGGCCCAGCGGCACCAGGCGTCGGCCTCCCACCAGCTCATGTGCATCGCAGGCTGGCTGGCCTGCATGCGCATCGGCTGGCCAAAACGGGTCTGTATGACGGCGCCGCTGCCGATGCCGATCTGCTCCACGTAACGCGGACCTCTGCGGCCCTCGACCGCCGACAGCGCCTGCAGCCATTGCCAGCCGTCGGGGTGCCACAACGCCTGCCGGTCATAGCCGCCATCAGCGACAAACTCCACATACTGTGCCCAGGTCACCGCCTGGGCATCGATTTCAAACTCGGGCACGCTGATGGCATGAAGCTGTTTTTCGTTGTCAAACGCAAAGCCGGCCCCGGCGCCTGATGCACTGCCCATCTGCCATGTCGTTGCCGGAATCAGCAAGGGCTCGCGCAGCGCCATGGGCGCAGGCGTGAAAGCCTTCTGCAAGGGCTTGTCAAGCGGCAACCCCAGGGCCTGAGCCATGTAAGTGAAGGCTTCACCATGCATGTCTTCATGAAACAGGCACAGGCGGTAAAAGTACAGGGCGTCATCGTCACTTCCTGCCTTTTCAAGCAGTTCCAGCGTGCTTTCCAGTGTCTCAAGCAGATACGCGCGGCAACTGCCCATGTCCGGCAGGTCCAGCGTCCAGCGCAAGTCATGGGGCACCTGGTCAGAGTCCCACCAGCGGTCTGCATTCGGCTCCAGCGAGGCCAGCCGGGCTTGAGCCGGATCGCAGCGCGTGCCCAGCGCCCGCTGCAGGTTGCGGCCAATCCAGCGCTCCTGAAACCAGGCCACATGGCCCAGTTCCCACAAGGGCGGATTGAGCGTGGCGACCAGCGGCACCGCAAAGTTCACGCTTTCCAGCGCATTCTGGTACTGGCAGAAAAGGTGCAGCGTATGATTGCGCGCATCCATCAGCGCGAGCGACAGCAGTTCCCTGCCGGCCTTGCGCATGAGCGGCGAATCAATCAGATCGGGTGATGTATTAGGTATGGAATCTGAAGCCAAAACAGTGGTCCTGGTAAGCCCGGCGATGGCCGAATCGAACAACGGCAACTGGCACACTGCGCAGCGCTGGGCACAATTTCTGTCCGGTTATTGTGACATTGCGCTGCTGCCGCAATGGCCAGCGTCGTCGCTGCAGCGCACGCCGCAGGCGATGGTCGCGCTGCACGCCCGCCGCTCGGCCGCCTCGATCCAGGCCTGGGCCAGGGCTTACCCCGACAAACCCCTGATGGTGGTGCTGACCGGCACCGACCTGTACCGCGACATCCACACCGATGCCGATGCCCAGCAGTCGCTGGCACTGGCTTCTGGCCTGGTGGTGCTGCAGGACGCCGGACTGGCAGCGCTGCCCGAAGCATGGCGCGGCAAGGCGCAGGTGATTTACCAGTCCGCCCCGGCGTTAAAGCCGGCCCGCAAGTCCGGCAGACGCTTTGGCGTGTTGATGGTCGGCCATCTGCGGGACGAAAAAGACCCGTTGACGTTCATGCGTGCAGCCAGCCATGACTTTGCCACGGGCATTCATTTTGAGCAGATAGGCCTGGCGCTGGCGCCGCTTTTTGCAGAGCAAGCCCGAAGCACCGAACAGCGCACGCCGCGTTACCGCTGGCTGGGCGGACTGCCCCGGGCAGCAACGCGCCAGCACATCAAGCGCGCGCACCTGCTGGTGAACTGCTCGCTCATGGAAGGTGGCGCCCAGGTCATTCTGGAAGCGGTGCAGTCGGGCACGCCGGTGCTGGCCTCGCGCGTCAGCGGCAACCTGGGCATGCTGGGCGCTGACTATGCGGGCTACTTTGCGCCGGGTGATGATGCCGGACTTGCAGCGCTGGTACGGCGCTGCGCGGCCGATCCGGATTTTCTGGCCCTGCTGCAAAGGCAATGCCAGGAGCGCTCCCGTCTCTTTGAGCCGCAGACAGAAAAGCGCCTTGTCATAAACTTGCTGGCTTCTGCGCTTGACGGCCCTGACGGCCTGCGCGATCCGATGACCCCGGCGGCACAGCCTGCCCCGCCTTTGAAAGGTTCCTGATGACGACGCCCGACCCTCTAAAAACTCCCGCCACGCCCCGCCTGACCAGCCTGTCGCACGGCGGTGGCTGCGGCTGCAAGATTGCGCCTGGCGTACTCAGCGAGATCCTGAAAAACTCCAGCAACCTGCCTGGTTTCAATTTGCCGCCGCAACTGCTGGTCGGCATTGAAACCGCCGACGATGCCGCCGTCTATCAGCTCAATGACGAGCAGGCGCTGATCGCCACCACCGACTTTTTCATGCCCATCGTCGATGACCCTTATGACTTTGGCCGCATCGCCGCGACCAATGCCATCAGCGATGTCTATGCCATGGGCGGCACCCCCATCATGGCGCTCGGCCTGGTCGGCATGCCGATCAATGTGCTGCCACTGGAAACCATAGGCGCGATTTTGCGCGGCGGCCAGGACGTCTGCCGCGACGCCGGCATTCCGAGTGCCGGCGGCCACACGATTGATTCGGTAGAGCCGATTTACGGCCTGGTCGTGCTGGGCCTGATTCACCCGTCCCGCGTCAAGAAAAACTCCGGCGCCAAGCTGGGCGATGTGCTGATCCTGGGCAAGCCGCTGGGTATCGGCATTTTGTCGGCCGCGCTGAAAAAGGAAGTCCTGAGCGCCGAAGGCTATGCCTGCATGGTCGCCACCACGACGCAACTGAACAAGCCCGGCACTGAACTCGCCAAAATGGAAGCGGTTCATGCCATGACCGACATCACCGGCTTTGGCCTGGCCGGCCATGGGCTGGAACTGGCGCGCGGCGCAAAACTCAGGATGCAGCTTCAGCTCGACCAGATTCCGCTGCTGCCCGGCGTGCTCGAACTCGCCGCTCAGGGCATGGTCACCGGCGCCTCGGGCCGCAACTGGGACAGCTACGGCGCGGAAATCACATTGCCGGCAGGCATCAGCCCGGCGCACAAGGCGCTGCTGAGCGACCCGCAAACCAGCGGCGGACTGCTGGTAGCCTGCGCGCCCGAGGCCGCCGGCGAAGTGCTGGCGTGCTTCAGGCGCCACGGCTTTCATGATGCGCGGGCCGTGGGCCGCATGCTCGAAGGCCAGGGAATTGAAGTTCTCTGAAATGCCCTGAAGGAAGCAGGCCGGCCTGGCACGGTCCGGCGAGCCGGTAATTCCTTCTAGAATCGCCCTCGCACGCAAACAGTCATCCGGAACGACGCACCCATGTCTTCCGGATGAGTTTTTTTATGCGTGCATCCCCTTTACCCTGGAGACAAAATCGTGCGCGCATTATTGAAATTTTCAAATGCGGTGGACTGGCTGAACACCCAGATCGGCAAATACGCCATCTGGCTGATCCTGGCGTCCACCGTCATCAGCGGCGTCAACGCCATCGTCCGCAAGGTGTTCAATATGAGCTCGAATGCCTACCTGGAAGTGCAGTGGTATCTGTTTGCCGCGTCCTTTCTGCTTGCTGCGGGCTACACGCTGCTGTGCAATGAACATGTGCGGATTGACGTGGTGTCGAGCCGGCTGTCCAAGCGGGCGCAAATCTGGGCCGACATCATCGGCTTTGCCTTCTTTTTGACGCCGATTTGCCTGGCCGTGCTCTGGTACGGCATTCCCTTCTTTCTGCAAGGCTGGCAATCCGGCGAGATGTCGGGCAATTCCGGCGGCCTGATCCGCTGGCCGGTGTACGCCATGATTCCCATCGGCTTCAGCCTGCTGATGCTGCAGGGCTGGTCTGAGTTGATCAAGCGCATTGCCTTCCTGAAGGGACTGATCGCCGACCCCACCGCCAAACGCGCAGAAAAAACGGCAGAAGAAGAACTGGCCGAGTCGATTCGTCGCCTCGCCGAAAACAAAGCCAAAGCAGGTTAAGCGGTAAACGAGCATGGAATTCATCACTCAAAACTTCGCTCCGCTCATGTTTGCGGGGCTCATCGCCTTCCTGCTGATGGGCTTTCCGGTTGCCTTCAGCCTGGGGGCTTGCGGGCTGTTTTTTGGCTTCATCGGCATCGAGCTGGGCCTGTTGCCCGAAGCCCTGATGCAGGCCCTGCCGCTGCGCCTGTTCGGCATCATGCAGAACGACACGCTGCTGGCGATTCCCTTCTTCACGCTGATGGGTCTGATCCTCGAACGCAGCGGCATGGCCGAAGACCTGCTCGACACGATCGGCCAATTGTTTGGCCCGGTTCGCGGCGGCCTGGCGCTGGCGGTGATTTTTGTCGGCGCGCTGCTGGCGGCCACCACCGGCGTCGTCGCAGCCTCGGTGATTTCGATGGGTCTGATCTCCCTGCCCATCATGCTGCGCTACGGCTATGACCGCCGGATTGCCTCAGGCGTGATTGCCGCCTCGGGCACCCTGGCGCAGGTCATCCCGCCGTCGCTGGTCCTGATTGTCCTGGCGGACCAGCTCGGGCGCAGCGTGGGTGACATGTACAAGGGGGCCTTTGTGCCCGGCTTCATGCTGACCGGCATGTATGTGCTCTATGTGGTGGCCCTGGCGATTTTCAAGCCGCAATGGGTGCCGGCCCTTCCGATCGAAGCGCGTACCTTCCGCGAACCCAGCGGCTCCAGCGGCACCCCCTCGGTGCTGGTGCTGACGCTGATCTGCGTTGGAGCCTCCTATTTCCTCGGCATGCACATGGCCGATGTGCACAGCTGGTGGACCGGCGAAGTGGTCGCCAGCGTGCCCAAGGACGAAACCATCGTTGTCGCGATGTGCTTCGGCGTGTTTCTGGCCTTTGTGATGGCCGTGCTCAACAAGGTGACGCGACTGGGCCTGCTGTCGCGCATGGCCGAGCGCGTGACCTTTGTGCTGATCCCGCCCCTGCTGCTGATTTTCCTGGTGCTGGGCACCATTTTCCTGGGCGTTGCAACGCCGACCGAGGGCGGCGCCATGGGTGCGCTGGGAGCCTTCATCATGGCCATGGTTCGCGGCCGGCTGAGCCTTTCCCTGCTCAGGCAGGCGCTCAACGCCACCACCAAGCTGTCGTGTTTTGTGGTTTTCATCCTGATCGGCTCGACCATCTTCAGCCTGGTGTTCCAGGGCATCGATGGGCCGGTCTGGGTCGAGCATCTGCTGACCAGCCTGCCAGGGGGCCAGATCGGCTTCCTGATCACGGTCAATATCATGATCTTCTTGCTGGCCTTCTTCCTCGACTTCTTCGAGCTGTCCTTCATCGTCGTGCCGCTGCTGGCACCGGTGGCGCACAAGATGGGCATCGACCTGATCTGGTTCGGTGTGCTGCTGGCGGTGAACATGCAGACGTCGTTCATGCATCCGCCCTTCGGCTTTGCACTGTTCTTCCTGCGCAGCGTAGCGCCCACCGAACCCTACATCGACAAGGTCACCCAAAAGCAGATCCAGCCCGTCACCACCCTGCAGATCTACTGGGGCGCGGTGCCCTTTGTGCTGATCCAGATCATCATGGTGAGCCTCATCATTGCCTTCCCCGGCATCGTGTCCAGCGGCCTGGACAAGGCAGAGGTCTATGACATGGACAAGATTCGCCTGCAGATGGAAGCTGACATCAACCAGTCCGAATCGGCTGAAATGCCTTCACCGGATACCGGCAGTGGCGCGGCGCTCATGCCAGAGCCTGAAGCCCTTGAAGCGCCTGCGGTCAAGGACAGCGATCTGTTCAAGCCGAAAGAAGAGGCGGCATCGGGCGTCAAAAAGTAAGCCGGTCGCTCAGCATCAGTCCATTCGGCTGATGGCCACCGCAGCAAAAAGCCCCGCAGAGCGGGGCTTTTTGCTGCGGCTTTATGACGCCGCTTCAGGGCCGCAAAACAATGCGGCCACTGCGCGAGGAATTACAGCTTGACGCCCGTCATGTAGCTGTCGTAACGGAACTCCGAGAAGCGCGCCCACAGCAACTGGTCACGCTGGAAGGCGCGCATGTCCTGGTGAATCTTCTTGAATTCTGGCGATTTGGCTTCGTGTGCCGCAAACACTTCCATCGAGGCCTTGAAGCCCGCATCCATGATGTCTTTCGAGAATGGCTTGAGCTGGGTCTTGGCCGCCACCAGATTCTTCAGCGCGATCGGGTTGAGCGCGTCGTACTTGGCCGTCATGTCACGCGCAGCGACTGAGGTGGCGGCATCGACAATCGCCTTGAACTCGGGCGTGAGGGCTGCGTAGGCCTTGGTGTTGATGAAGAACTCCAGCTCTGCGCCACCTTCCCACCAGCCCGGGTAGTAATAGAAAGGCGCAACCTTGTTGAAGCCCAGCTTTTCATCGTCGTAGGGGCCCACGAACTCGGTCGCATCCAGCGTGCCTTTTTCCAGCGCCTGGTAGACGTCACCGCCAGGCATGTTTTGAGCCACCACACCCAGCTTTTGCATGGCTTCGCCGAACAGGCCGCCACCCAGACGCATCTTGAGGCCCTTGAGGTCGGCCACGGATTTGATTTCCTTGCGGTACCAGCCGCCCATCTGGGTGCCGGTGTTGCCCGCGCTGCGGCTCTTGATGTTGTACTTCGCGTAAAACGCATCCATCAGCTTGCGGCCGTTGCCATGCTCCATCCAGGCGTCCATCTGGCGGGCGGTCAGGCCGAAGGGCACAGCGCAGCCAAAAGCAAAAATAGGGTCCTTGCCGGTGAAGTAGTACGGCGCGGTCTGCGCCATCTCGATGGTGCCATTTTGAATCGCATCGACCACCCCAAACGGAGGCATCAGTTCGCCCGCAGCATGCACGGACACTTCAAACTTGCCGCCGGACAAGGCCTTGACCGTCTTGGCAAACATTTCCGCACTGCCAAAAATGGTATCCAGCGACTTGGGGAAACTCGAAGCGAGCCGCCAGCGAACGGCGGCCTGTGCATGTACGGCGGGCGCAACGCCCGCAGCCAGCACACCGGCAATGCCGGCGTTTTTGATGAGTGAACGACGATCCATGAATACTGTCTCCTGAAAAATGAAGGAAGGTGAATCTTGTATTGATCGGTCGAATCATGGCTCAGGCCATTGAGCCGCGATTGCGATGACCAGGGTACGAGGTTGACACCTGGATATTCTGTCAGCTTTATGCCGGCAGCTGACCCGTTCATACCCGTAGACAACAAAAAAGCCGCCTGCGGGCGGCTTTTTTCAAAGTCAGGCCTGCCAGCGCGCAGGCTGGCTCAACCCACGGACTTGCAGCAGTTCATGCCACGGACTTGAGCGCCGGCTTGGCCAGCTTTCCGGCTTGCAGCAAGGCACCGAAACGCGCACTGACCGACGCCTCTATCCCTGCGGCATCGAGGCCCTGCAGGGCCAGCAACTGGGCATGGTCGCCGTGCTCGATGAACTCATCCTTCAGGCCGAGCTGCAGCAGCGGCTTGAGCACGCCAGCGGCCTGCAGCGCTTCGCCCACGGCACTGCCCGCGCCACCCATGATGGCGCCCTCTTCCAGCGTCACCAGCGCCTCATGGCTGGCCGCCACCTTCAGCAGCAGTTCGGTATCGAGCGGCTTGGCCCAGCGCATGTTGACCACCGTCGCATCAAGTTTTTCGGCCGCCTGCAGCGCCGGGTACAGCAGCGTGCCGAAAGCCAGAATCGCAACTCCCTTGCCTTCGCGGCGAATTTCGCCCTTGCCGAAAGGCAGCGAAGCCAGCCCCGGCTCGGTCTCCACGCCAGCACCCGCGCCGCGCGGATAGCGCACCGCCACAGGATGGTTCTGCTCGAAGGCCGAGGTCAGCAGCTTGCGGCACTCGTTTTCATCGGCCGGGCAGGCGATGCTCATGTTGGGAATACAGCGCAGAAACGCAATATCGTAGGCGCCGGCGTGGGTCGCGCCATCAGCGCCGACCAGGCCGGCGCGGTCCAGCGCAAACACCACCGGCAGGTTTTGCAGCGCCACATCATGAATCAGCTGGTCGTAGGCGCGCTGCAGGAAGGTCGAGTAAATCGCCACCACCGGTTTGAGGCCCTCGCAGGCCATGCCGGCGGCAAAGGTCACCGCATGCTGCTCGGCAATGCCGACGTCGTGGTAACGCTTGGGAAAGCGCTTGTGAAACTCCACCATGCCAGAGCCCTCGCGCATGGCGGGCGTGATGCCGATCAGGCGCGGGTCATGCTCGGCCATGTCGCACAGCCAGCGGCCAAACACCTGGGTAAAGGTCTGCTTGGCGGGCACGCTGGATTTTTGCAGGCCCATGGACGGGTCAAACTTGCCGGGGCCGTGGTAGGCAATCGGATCGGCTTCGGCGAGCTTGTAGCCCTGGCCTTTTTTGGTCACCACATGCAAAAACTGCGGCCCCGCACCGGTCGCCATCAAATGCCTGATGTTTTCCAGCGTCGGCACGAGCGACTCCAGATCATGGCCGTCGATCGGTCCGATGTAGTTGAAGCCGAAGTTTTCAAACAGCGTGGCTGGCACCACCAGTCCCTTGGCATGCGACTCCAGCCGCCTGGCCAGTTCCAGCAGCGGCGGCGCCACCTGCAGCATCTTCTTGCCGACGTGGCGGGCCGAGGCATAAAAGCGCCCGCTCATCAGCTGCGCCAGGTGGCGGTTCAATGCCCCCACGGGCGGGCTGATGCTCATGTCGTTGTCGTTGAGCACCACCAGCAGCTTGCAATCGTCATGTACGCCGGCGTTGTTCAGGGCCTCAAAAGCCATGCCGGCGCTCATGGAGCCGTCGCCGATGATGGCCACGGCATTGCGGTCTTCGCCCTTGAACTGGGAAGCCAGCGCCATGCCGAGCGCCGCTGAAATCGAGGTCGATGAATGCGCCGTGCCAAAGGTGTCGTACTCGCTCTCGTCGCGGCGCGGAAAACCCGACAGGCCGCCAAACTGGCGCAAGGTCGCCATGCGATCGCGCCGGCCGGTGAGGATCTTGTGCGGATAGGTCTGATGACCCACGTCCCACACCAGCCGGTCATCGGGCGTGCTGAAGACGTAATGCAAGGCCACCGTCAGCTCGACCGTGCCCAGATTGGAACTCAAGTGGCCACCGGTTTTGGAAACGCTGTCGAGCACATAGGCGCGCAGTTCATCGGCCAGTGCCTTGAGCTGGGTACGGGGAAGCCGGCGCAGATCGGCCGGGCGGTTGATGGTTTCAAGCAATGAGTACATCGTGGTCTTTTTCGTTATGACGAGGCCCGGCAAGGACTAGTGCTGGCGATTGACCAGCATGTCGGCCAGCGCCTGCAGGGCATGTATGTCTTCAAGTCCGCTGGCCTGCAGGCTGGCCAGGGCTTGGGCGAGCAACTGCTGCGCGTAGTCGCGGGAGGCCTGCAGCCCCATCAGCGAGACAAAGGTGGGCTTGTCCTGCGCTGCATCCTTGCCGGCGGTCTTGCCCAGCGTGGCCGCGTCGGCCGTCACATCCAGAATGTCATCGACGACCTGGAATGCCAGGCCGATAGCCGCGCCGTAGTCGCGCAGGGCGTTCAGCGCCAACGGCGATGCCGTGCCGCAGGCCGCGCCCATCATCACGCTGGCCTGCAGCAGTGCGCCGGTTTTAAGGCGATGCATTTCGTGCAATCGCACCGATGTCAAAGGCAGGCCGACGCTGGCCAGGTCAATCGCCTGACCGCCGGCCATGCCCTGAAAGCCTGCCGCCCGGGCCAGCAGGCGGCACAGGCGCGCCTGGATGGGGGCGCTGACCGAATCATCGTCGGGCGTGAGGAGCTCAAAGGCCAGCGCCTGCAGCGCATCACCGGCCAGCAAGGCCTGTGCTTCGCCAAACCTGACATGCACCGTGGGTTTGCCCCGACGCAGCACGTCGTTGTCCATGCAGGGCATGTCGTCATGCACCAGCGAATAGGCGTGGATCAGTTCGACCGCGCAGGCCGGGCGCAAGGCTGTCTGTGCATGGCCATTCACCGCATCGCAGGCAGCCATGACCAGCAGCGGACGCAGGCGCTTGCCGCCGTCCAGCACGGCATAACGCATCGCATCGCCCAGGCCGGCGGGAGCCGGCGCACCGACGGGATGAGCGACCCAGAAGGACAAGGCGCGCTCGATAGCGGCAAGCTGCCGGGCGCTCCAGGCGCTCAGGTCAAACAGGGAAATTTTTTCAGGAGCATTCAAATCAGTGATCTCTTGCGCTAGGGCGGTGACGCCATTGAGGACGGTGGAAATTACGCTTGCATCCAGGGTTTGAGCTCTGTGCCTTCCAGCACCTTGATCTGGTTTTCCACAGCTTCGAGCTTGTCGCGGCAAAACTTCAGCAGCTGCGCGCCGCGCTGGTAACCGGTGAGCAACTGATCCAGCGGCAACTGGCCGGACTCCAGGCTGCTCACCAGCCCTTCGAGCTCCTGCAGCGCGGCTTCGTAGCTGGCGGGCAAGGAAGGAACCGGTGCGGCGCTGCCTGTGGAGGCTGACGCGGCGGATGAAACGGAAGAAGCGGAGCTTTTGGCCATGGTTATTTGGAGCAAGGGCTGATTTTAGGTGCTTACGGTGATTTTGAGCGCTGGCGCCGATACGCCCGAGCAAGACCTCATTATCCCGTGGCCTGGGTACGGACTCTTGAAAATCGACTGCACGGGTACAATTGATAACCGTTCTCGATGCCGTAACTTGCCATTTTTGTGATGGAAATCCCGGTATTTTTTTATTTTGGGCTGCCTGTCAGCCCTCTTGTTCACCCAGGCTTTTTTACAGGCTGCCAAGCCTGGCTGCGGCGGCCTGTTGAGAGAAATTGATGCCTGATAAAAGCCTTCGCCTGTTGCAAGCCACCAGCCAACTCCCGATTTCCAGCTATTTTGACGCCGGCCTTTACCAGCGCGAACAGCAAAAGCTCTTTGCGCGCGGGCCGCGCTACCTTGGCCACGAACTCGCAGTGCCCAACCTGGGCGACTACTACGCCCTGCCCCACGAGGGCGAGGGCCGCGCGCTGGTGCGCAACGCCTCGGGCATCGAGCTGATTTCCAACGTCTGCCGGCATCGCCAGTCCACCATGCTGCAGGGCCGGGGTAACACCGGCAGCAACATCGTCTGCCCGCTGCACCGCTGGACCTACAACACCTCGGGCGAGTTGATCGGTGCGCCGCACTTTGAAGTCGATCCCTGCCTGAACCTGAACCGCTACAAGACCACGACCTGGAACGGCCTGGTATTTGAAGACAACGGCCGCGACATTGCCGCAGAAATGGCTCCGCTGGGCGCCATGGCCGACCTTGATTTTTCAGGCTACCAGCTCGACAAGGTGCATCTGCACGAGTGCAACTACAACTGGAAGACCTTCATCGAGGTCTATCTGGAGGACTACCATGTCGGCCCCTTTCATCCGGGGCTGGGCGGCTTTGTGACCACCGATGACCTGAGCTGGGAACTCGCTCCCAGCTATTCGGTGCAAACCGTGGGCGTGTCCGACAAGCTGGGCAAGCCCGGCACCGATGTCTATAAAAAATGGCACGATGTGGTGCTGCAGTACCGCCAGGGCGTGGCGCCCAAATACGGCGCCATCTGGCTCACCTGCTATCCGCATATCATGGTCGAGTGGTATCCGCATACGCTGGTGGTCAGCTCGCTGCATCCGCAGGGGCCCGACAAGACCCTCAACGTGGTGGAGTTTTTCTATCCCGAGGAAATCTGCGCCTTCGAGCGCGAGTTCATCGAAGCACAGCAGGCGGCCTACATGGAAACCTGTGTCGAAGACGACGAGCTGGCGCTGCGCATGGATGCCGGCCGCAAGGCGCTGATGCTGCGCGGCGACAACGAGTTCGGCCCCTACCAGAGCCCGATGGAAGACGGCATGCAGCACTTTCACGAATGGTATCGCCGCGAAATGGGTGCCAGTAAAACCACCCAGATGATCTGAGGCTTGTTCCTGTCTCGCCAACGCTATGAAGTCGATAGCTGGATACCCATATCCCTCGTTCTTTGACACCTGAAAGCTGGAAATCAAACAATGCAAGCTGTCTGGATGCTTCTGTCCTCGTTCCTGATTGCCTCGATGGGCGTTTGTGTCAAGTTCGCCTCCGTGCATTTCAACAGCGCCGAACTGATTTTTTACCGGGGCGTGGTGAGCATCGTTTTCATGGCGGGCTATGCGCGTCTCCACGGCACTGCCCTGCGCACCCGTTATCCTGCCATGCATGCCTGGCGCAGCATCATTGGCGTGATGTCGCTGTCGGCCTGGTTTTATGCCATTGCCCATTTGCCCCTGGCCACCGCCATGACGCTCAATTACATGAGTGGCGTGTGGATTGCCGCCTTTCTGGTCGGCGGCGCACTGATGCTGGGCAAGCCGGGCAAGAAAGGCCCCCGCCAGGGTCCCTTGGTGCTGGCTATTCTGGCCAGCTTTGCCGGAGTCGTCATGTTGCTGCGCCCGGCCATGGACAAAAACCAGAGTTTTGCCGGCCTGATCGGGCTGCTGTCGGGGCTGGGCGCTGCTTTTGCCTACATGCAGGTGATGGCCATTTCGCGCATGGGTGAACCTGAAATACGTACCGTGTTTTATTTTGCGGTGGGCACTGCGCTCGCGGGCGCTCTCGGCATGACAGTCACCGGCGTTTCGGGCTGGAACTGGCAGCATGCGCTGTGGCTGCCACCGATAGGCATTCTGGCTTCGCTCGGCCAGCTGGCCATGACAAAAGCTTATTCGATGTCGCAAAATCATGGTGCTACCCTGATGGTGGCCAACCTGCAGTACGCGGGCATTGTGTTTGCCGCGCTCTACAGCCTGACCCTGTTTGGTGACCAGATTCCACTGACAGGCTGGGCCGGCATGGCGCTCATCGTCATCAGCGCCATTGCCGCCACCGTGCTACGGGCGCGAACGGCTGCCGATGCACCCGCAGAAGAACACTGACACCTTATTCCAAGGAGCGCGACATGAGCTACACCACATTGATTTCAGCCGAACAATTGCAGGCGCTGATGAGCAGCGGCCAGCCCTTGCGCGTGTTTGACTGCAGCTTCGATCTGATGCAACCGCACATAGGCGAACAACAATACCTGACCTCGCACATTCCCAGTGCGATTTACGCCAACCTGGAGACGGCACTCAGCGCCCGGCACGGCATACCCGGCACCCATGGCGTGATCACGGCCACGGGCGCCGATGCCCCCGCATCGGGCGGGCGCCATCCGCTGCCCAATCGTGAAAAGTTTGCCACCTGGCTTTCCAGCGTCGGCATGGGTAACGAGATGCAGGCCGTCGTCTATGACCGCAACGGCGCCAATTACTGTGGCCGCCTGTGGTGGATGCTTAAATGGGCAGGCCATGAGAATGTGGCCATGCTCGATGGTGGCCTGCAAGCCTGGCAAGCCGCAGGCGGCCCTGTCCACAGCGGCGAGGAGCCTGCCCACTTTCAAACCAATTTCCTGCTGGGCCCTGCACGGGCGAAGCTGGTCGATGCGCGGGAGGTAGCAGAACAACTGGGCCGGCCCGCCCAGACGCTGATAGATGCGCGCGCCACGCCACGCTTTAAAGGGGAAGTCGAGCCGCTGGACCCGGTGGCCGGCCATATTCCGGGCGCACTCAATCGGCCCTTTAACCACAACCTTACCCCCGAGGGCAAGTTCAAATCAGCAGATCAACTCAAGTCCGAATTTTCAGCCTTGCTGGGTACTCGTGATCCGGCTAGCGTTGTACATCATTGCGGCAGCGGCGTGAGCGCCCTGCCCAATCTCATTGCCATGGAAGTTGCCGGCCTGGGCCGCACAGCCCTTTATGCCGGCAGCTGGAGCGACTGGTGCAGTGATCCGGGCCGGCCTGTGGCGCAGGGCTGATTTCACAGGGTCAGTAACCAATTTTCACGGATTCGTCAATTACAGACCCGTCATGAACAGGCGCTTACACCAGCTGTCCTAACCGCCCATTTGTCCTACATGAATTGCCCAGTTAATGCTGACAAAACCCGGCCCGAGCCAGTTCTAAATTAAGCAGGTGGCAGGCAATAGGGCCAGCCACCTGCAACCTGTACCTGGATCAATCCTTTTCAGGTATTTTTCCTGAAGGAGACAGACATTTATGGCTTCTAGCAATCAAGGCAAGCAAGGTGGAAATCAGGGTGGCAAGGGCAGTGGTCAAGGCGGAAAATCTGAACGCGGTTTTGCAGCCATGGATCCGGTTCGGCAACGGAAAATCGCCAGCGAAGGTGGAAAAGCTGCCCACCAGAGCGGAAACGCCCACGAGTTCACCTCTGAGGAAGCCCGGGAAGCCGGCCGCAAAGGCGGCCAGGCCAGCGGGGCTCATCAGGGCGGCAAACAACACTGATTAACCGATCAATCAATAAGGGGTGCACGAGGCGCCCCTTTTTTTTGCACGCCATAAATCGAAAACCGAAATCAAACCACCCAGCAGTACAGCGGAATGGTGTTGATACAGCGCCAGCAAGGGCGCCCGCTGCAAGAAGCAGCTTCAGTGGTGCAACCAGGCGTGGCGCGCCAGCTTGAGCCGTTTGTGCGGATTGTCCTTGTGCGCCCCCGAACTGGGCCCTAAACCCTTGCTGCTTTGTGAACCGTTGTCCGGCCGCTCGATGACCCTGTACCGGGGAGGACTGCTCTCAGGGTCGCGATCCGGCTTGCTGTCTTTCATGGTGTTTTCCTTGACAAGCGCATACTGTTTTGGGCATGGCTACTCTCTGAACCGGTTGCGGGCAATGCCGTTCCGCTGTCGAATCTATCGGCATGCATTTTTCGTTCAAAGGGACTGCATCGATACCCGCATGGGCATCGGCGTGGTTTGCACTTCACCCGGTTCCGGCGGCGTTGACAGGGGCTCAACCGGCTCGGGCGGCGGCACGTTGGGATTGGTTGCCATTGGCCTTCCTTCAGGGTTTGATGCTGGACGGACTGGGCTGGCTGGGCGGTTCAGACAGTTCAGGCCGCTGGGGCAAATCACGAATCATGGCCTCACCCTTTCATCGCGGCCGGCCGAAGGCAAGTTGGACTCCAACACCAATTCCGGCGCTTCATTACCAGAATTTGCTGGCAGCAAATTTGCCGCTGACTCCATGTCTCCTACTGAAGTCTTTATGTCCTGCATGCTGGCAAGCTCATTAGGTGGACTTTCGCCAGGCAGTGCACCCGGGCTGGGGTAATGACTGGAAATCGGCATTTTCAAAATCCTCCCACGGTCAACGGTACATCGTTACTGGCAACGCTAGCCATTGCTACCCTACAGACCATCACAGCAGCAAGGAAATCTTCCAGCGGAATTAATGAAGCGTGTATAGGCCTCCAGGCCTTCTCGCTGTAAGTCTTCGGCTGACAAAAAAAAACGGTTTCGCGCTGCGAATCTTTCAATCCTTCAAGGTAACTACTCAGGAGGGGTAAGCCCCGCATCAAGAGGCGTCAAGCAAACCGAGGGCGCGTAGGCGCACCCTGGAATGTCTGCACCAGCGCCTCAAACAGGTTCTCGCCCTGCTTGTGCAGCGTGGCC
>JBDSZF010000016.1:0-12821 GCA_039925285.1 Polaromonas sp. | reverse complement strand
GTCGAAGGGGTCGCCCGGCGTGGCCAGCATGGCGAATTCGGTCAGCAGATGGAATTCTTCCGCCAGTTCGGCGGCGTTGCCGCGCGTGAAACAGGCCTTGCCAGTGTCCAGTCCCGCGACCTCCATGAGGTTGAGCGTCAGCGTGCCGGTCTTGTCCACCGCCAGCACGGTGATGGCGCCCAGCGCCTCGACCGCCGACATGCGCCGGGTCAGCACCTTCTGCTTCGAGATGCGCCAGGCGCCCAGCGCCAGGAACACCGTCAGGATGACCGGGATTTCTTCCGGCAGGATGGCCATGGCGAGCGCGATGCCGGACAGCAGGCTTTCCAGCAGCGGCCGGCCGTCCCACCACCAGCCCAGAAATACCTGGGCGCCGGCCAGCAGCAGCGCCGCCACGCCGAGCCGGCGCACCAGCGTGCGCGAAGCTAGTTGCAGTGCCGAAGGCGGCTCGGGGGTCGCCGCCAGGTCGGCGCCGATGCCGCCCACGGCGGTGGCGCTGGCAGTGGCATGCACCTCGGCCAGGCCGCCGCCCCGGGTGACGACGGTACTGGCGAACAAGGCGGCGTCTGGCGTCTTGGCCACTGGCACCGACTCGCCGGTCAGCAGCGATTCGTCCACGTCCAGCAGGCCCTCCAGCAGCCGCGCATCGGCGGCGATGCGGTCGCCCTCGCGCAGCACCAGCAGATCGCCGCGCACCACCTCGGCCCCCGGAATGCGCTGCGCCTGCCCGTCCCGGATCACCAGCGCGCGCGGCGCCGACAGGTCGCGCAGCGACTCCAGCGCGCGCTGGGTCTTGCGCTGCTGCGCCAGCGTGATGCCGATCACGACGAACACAAAGCCCAGCAAAAACAGCGCCTCGGCCGGATCGCCCAGCGCCAGGTAAATGCCGCCAGCGGCCAGCAGCATCAGGAACATCGGCTCCTTGACGACCTCGCGAACGATGGCCGCGCTGGATTTGGGTGCGCTGCCGGGCAGCAGGTTGGGGCCTTCAGCGGCCAGACGCCTGGCTGCTTCGGCGGCACTCAGGCCGGCCGGCTCCGGCGCGCCCGGGGAATCCTGCGTGGGGGGCTGCGCGCCGCCGAACACCCGCGTGCGTATCTGCGCCCACTGCGCTTCGGTCGGCCGGGCCGGGGCCTCAATCGCATGGGCGGCATGCGGATCCAGCCGGCCTGCTGCATCAAACACCAGCCAGCTGCAGGTTTCGTTGACCACTGCCTGCGGCCGCTGGCCGGCCAGCCGCAGATACCAGTCCACCAGCATGAGGCTGCGCCCGGCGAACTCGGACTCGCTGGCCTGGTGGCGCACCAGCGCGACGTAGCGCTCATGCGCCAGCGGCGCGACCCAGCCGTTATCGTCCAGCAGGAACAGGCGGGTTTGGTGCGCCATGGCGGGATCGGCAGGGGGCGACCCCGTGCCGGAAATCAGGGCCGTCATGCCGGCCCTTCATACGCCGGCGCAAAGCCGCCGCCGGGCGTGCGGAAACTCGTGGTCTGGCGCTGGTACAGCCGGGCGGCCAGTAATTGCACCTCGCCCGCATACACGTAATTGCGCAGGTCGAATTTGAGCACCTGGGCCGGCGACTGCTCCGATGTGATGCGCTCGCCTGGCATCACCAGCGCCTGCGCGACATAACCGCCCGCCAGAATCTCCTGCCAAACGCGCTGGGTGAGTTTGTCACCCCGGTAGGCGGCGCGGCTGCCGAAACCGGCGGTGGGCTTGAAGAACAGGTGGCGGCGTTCGCGCCACAGCCGGTCGGCCTGCGCCGGGTCCACGTGCGGAATGCTCGCCAGCAGCACTTCCTGCGCGGCCTGGGGCACGCCCAGCGCCTGCAACTGGCCGGCCCGGCCAGCGAAAAATCCGTCAGCCGGTTGTACGCCAGGTCCATTTTGCGGGCGGACGAGATAAACACCGGCCGCGCCGAGAACAGGCAGGGGCAGCGCTGCTGCACCAGCTCGAACAGCCCCGGCTGGCCGATTTCCGATTCCAGCGCCTGGCGCAGGACGCCGGTGTCCAGGCAGAAGCATTCGCTGTTCAGCGCTTCGACCGGCAGACCGGCGTTCATCGGACTCAGCGGGTGGTTCTGCATGCCGTGATGCTCCTGTGAAAGAAGAAATCAAAAGACCGGTTTCCCCTCCCGGGCGAAGGGGGCCGGGCCCAGGCGCGGGGAACGTTAGTTCATCAGTTTGCCGGTTGACGGGGACCTGCGTCATGACGAATGTCATGTGGCGTGCGATGCAGCGCATGCAACGCGGTATCCCGGCTGTCGATCAGGGGAAACTGGTGGGCATCGGGCAGCTGGTAGTGCCACCATTCGCGCGGGTGATGCACAAAGCCGGCTTCCAGCATGACGGTCAGCAGCCGCATGCGGTTGATCTGCACGGCCGCCGGATGCGCCTCATGAAAATGATGTGAGGCAGGGCTCATGGTGTCCACCGGCGTGCCCATGTCCAGCGCCTGGCCGTCCGCACCGACCAGCGTCAGGTCAACGGCCACGCCACGCGTGTGGTTCGAGCCTTTTTTCGGGTCGGCGATGTAGTCGGGGTTGGGCGCAACGGCCCACAGCGCTTGCTGCGCCTCCTGTGGCCGGAAGGCGTCCAGAATCTTGAGCCGCAGGTCAAAACCCCGCGCCGCTGCGATGGCCTTTTGCAAACAGGCTTCGGCCTGCGGGTGCAAAAAGCACAGCGGATGGGCGTAGATGACCTGGCCGGTGAAGTTGTTCTCGCCGGCATAGATCAGATCGACAATCACGTCATGGCTCTGCCCGGTGATGTGAACAAGGCGGGGCTGGGTGGGCATGGATTCTGACGTGCCGGACCGTCTTAGCCTGCCAGGCCCACATACACATTCTGCACATCGTCATTCGCATCGATGGCGGACAGGAAGGCTTCGACTTCGTGCAAATCCCCAGGGCTCAGGCTGGCCGGGTCCACCGGGTTTTTCGGCTTGTAGCCGAGTTTGGCCGACAAAACGGTGAAACCCTGGGTTGGCAGCGCGCGGCTCACCAGGTCAAGGTCGGTGGGGTCGGTCAAGAACAGCGTGACGCCGTCCTCGTCGCCCGGCTCAAAGTCCTGGGCGCCGGCTTCGATGGCGGCCAGCTCGGCATCGGCGCCCGCTGCCTGCGGCTCGGCTTCGATCATGCCCACATGGGCAAAATCCCAGGACACCGAGCCGGAGCTGCCCTGATGCCCCTTGCGGAACAGCACGCGCATTTCCGAGGCGGTGCGGTTCACGTTGTCGGTCAGGCATTCGACCATGACCGGCACCTGGTGCGGCGCAAAGCCTTCGTAGATCACATGTTCAAAATGAACCGCCTCACCGCTCAGGCCGGCCCCTTTCTTGATCGCGCGTTCCAGGGTTTCCTTGGGCATGGAAACCTTGCGGGCCTGCTCCACGACCAGCCGCAGGCGCGCGTTCGAAGCCGGGTCGGCGCCATTGCGCGCCGCGATCATGATGTCCTTGGACAATTTTCCAAACAGCCGACCCCTGGCGTTGGCCGCCAGATCCTTGCCTTTTGCTTTCCACTGTGCGCCCATGTCTGGTATTCCTTGATGTTGTAGCGCTCCAACGCGCCTGGCTTTGTTCGGGGCGATGCGGGCATGCGCGCTACTTTGGAAAAGACCTGGCGCATGACCGAAAGGGTGAGTTGGGTTTATACACCCATCGCTTTGGGAAAATTTGGACGAACGATGTGCCTGCATGAGGGATTACGGCCGGTTCCGGGACGCGCCAAGCGAGGTAGGGCTGATTTTTAACCGGTATTTGGCATCAAATAGGGTTTTTACGCAATAGGCGTGGGCGTTAATAGCTATGCTTTTGATAGTTCGCTGACAGCGTGATCCGGCTGACTCTTGCCGCAGCGCCTCATCTGATTCCAAGCGAGCTGTGCACCGCTGGGCCACCTGATTCACGCCGCTGATCACCAGGTCTGTTTTCGACTGGTCGATCAGCTCCGTGAACGCCGGCGCAAGGCTGACGCCGCCTTCCTGGCCCACATCGGTGAGCTTGAAGCCAAATTTGAAGCCCGCAGCACCAGCCTCGATGCTGGAAACCCGTCTCAGTTTCTGAAGAATCGCTGAACCAGGGGTTGGCATCTCATTTGGTTAAGGAGCGTGCGCCGCGGAAGCGAAAACGAAGAGTGCCCATTGACGCACGAGTAAGGAGGTGGCGAAGAATAACTTCCCCAGACCTGATCAAAATCCGGCGTTGCCCGATGGTTGTTTGAAGAGGCGAACCCATCACTCGAAGCCGCCTGAGTCGCAGAGGCGGCGGGCATAGACCGCCAGCACGATGCGTTCGGAGTGCACCAGGTATTCGCTGAGGGTGGCGGCGCTTTCCGCGAGCTTGCCGGCTTCGAACAGTTCCAGAATCTTCACGTTGTTCTCGATATACGGCGCGTGCAGAAACTCCGGGTCGTTGAGCAAGCCAAACGCCAGCCGCAGCTCGGCCAGGATGTGCGAAAACATGACGTCCAGCCGCTCGCTGTCGGCCAGTTCGACGATGGCCATGTGAAATTCCATGTTGGCCGTGCCCACGCCCTGCCAGTCGGCGGCGTCGCGGCACTGAAGCGCCATCTCGACGGCGTCGCGCATGTGTTTTCTGGCCGGGTGGCGCGGGTAGGCCTGCGCCAGCGCCTGGCATTCGATCAGGCGGCGCACGCGGTAAATGTCGATGATGGAGGCGATGCTGGGGATCGCCACCGACACGCCGCAGTTGGGCGCATGCCGCACCAGGCCTTCCTTGGTGAGGATGCGAAAGACCTCGCGCAGGGTGTTGCGTGATATCGCCAGGCTCTCGCTCAGGGCCGCTTCCGACAGGCGCTGGCCGGGCGAGAACTCGCCTTTCACGATCTTGTTGCGAATCAGATCGGCCGTGCGTTCATTCAGTGTCAGCGTGTTTGCCGGGGGTTTGGGTGTCATACCTGAAAGGGAAGTGATGGCTGAAGTGGAGTGCGCTTTGTACCAGATTTCAGGCGATATTACCCCGTCAGCCAGGGCTTGTACCAGTGCAATAGGCATATTCTTGCTGCGCATAATTGCCAAGATGACACAACAATTAATATAAAATTGTTTAGTCAGTAAAACATAATTGTTCAACAATATATTTCAGTCCAGTGATTTTTACCTGGGTTTCGATATGTACAAAGAAAGTTCAGCATGACCAGTGGCGTCAACTTGTGGCCGCTCATCGGGGTAGCAGTCATCATTGCGGGCTTTGTCCTGCGTTTTAACCCCATGCTGGTCGTGATCAGCACGGCCATCGTGACGGCGTTTGCGGCGGGCTTTCCGGTCGAGCGGATTCTGGCGACCATTGGCACCGGCTTCATCAAGACCCGCAACCTGCCGCTGATCATCCTGCTGCCGCTGGCGGTGATTGGTCTGCTGGAGCGCCACGGGCTGCGCCAGCATGCGCAGAGCTGGATCAGCCGCATCAAGTCGGCCACTGCCGGGCGCCTGCTCCTCATTTACCTGGGCGCACGCCAGCTGACTTCGGCCATCGGCCTGACCAGCCTGGGCGGGCATCCGCAGATGGTGCGCCCGCTGCTGGCACCCATGGTGGAGGGCACGGCCGAAGTGCGCTACGGCAAGCTGCCTGATGCCGTTCGCCACAAGCTGCGCGCCTATTGCGCCGCCACCGACAACGTGGGCCTGTTCTTTGGCGAGGATCTGTTTGTGGCGTTTGGCGCCATCGTGCTGATGACCACCTTCCTGCACGAAGCGGGCATCGATGTCGAGCCGATGCACATTGCCGTGTGGGGTATTCCGACGGCGATTTGCGCCTTTGTCATCCACGCCTGGCGCCTCAATCGCCTGGACAAGATGTTGACGCGTGAACTGGCGCAACTCGCGCCAGCCCCCCATGCGGGCAACGCTGCCAGCGCAACAGTCAAGGGCGTCTGATCATGATTTTGTCCATTCAACACCTGTATTACCTGGTCGGCGCCATTCTGGTCATCACGGCCGGCATGACGCTGGCCGACAACAGCCACCCCAAGCGCTATTCGAGCGCCTTGTTCTGGGCGTTTTACGCCTCGGTGTTCCTGATCGGGGAGCAATTGCCGCCCCTATGGGTTGGCACGGGCGTGATCGTCATGGCCTTGATCGCCGGGTTCGGCGGCGTTGGCGCGGGTCGCCACCGTGAGCGCACGGCAGAACAGTACCTGGCCAGCGCCAAGAGGCTGGGCAACCAGCTGTTCATGCCGGCACTGGCCATTCCGCTGGTCACGGTGATTGGCACTTTGTCGGCCAAGTCGCTCAGCGTGGGCGGCCTGCCGCTGATTGACCCCAAGAACACCACGCTGGTGAGCCTGGGCATTGGCTGCGTGATCTCGTTCGCGCTGGTCTGCTGGCTGACGAAGGAAAGCCCGGTGCAAGGCATCCGCGAATCGCGCCGCCTGACGGACGCGCTGGGCTGGGCCCTGGTGCTGCCGCAGATGCTGGGCATGCTGGGCCTGGTGTTCTCGGACGCGGGCGTGGGCAAGGCCGTGGCGTTTGCCACCACCAGCTACATCAACATGGACATCCGCTTTGTGGCGGTGGCGGTTTACGTGATCGGCATGGCGCTGTTCACGGTGGTCATGGGCAACGGCTTTGCGGCTTTTCCCGTGATGACCGGCGGCGTGGGCGTGCCGATTCTGCTGGGCGTGTACGGCGGTGACCCGGCGGTGATGGCCGCCATCGGCATGATGTCGGGCTACTGTGGCACCTTGCTCACGCCCATGGCCGCCAACTTCAACATCGTGCCCGCCGCGCTGCTGGAGCTGCCGGACAAAAACGCGGTGATCCGGGCGCAGGTGCCCACTGCGCTCACCTTGCTGCTGGCCAATGTGTTCTTGCTGAACTTCTTGATGTTCCGCTAGGCAGGACGCGCCATGCCAGCCATTGCCCCCCTGCGAATTCTGCTCACCGGCTTCGAGCCCTTCGAGCGTGACCCCGTCAACCCGTCATGGGAGGTGGCGCGCGCGCTGGACGGCGGCTTGTGTGACGGTGCCACGGTGCATGCCGTGCAGTTGCCTTGCGCCTTTGGCCGCGCCATCGAGCGCCTGGATGAGGCCCTTGTCCAGTGGCAGCCGCAGCTGGTGCTGGCGCTCGGGCTGGCAGGCGGGCGCAGCGAGGTGTCGCTGGAGCGGGTGAGCATCAATGTGGATGACGCCCGCATTGCCGACAACGCGGGCCAGCAGCCGATTGACACCCGCGTGGTTGACGGCGCACCGGCGGCCTACTTTTCTACGCTGCCGATCAAGGCCATCGTGCGGGATTTGCGCGCCGCCGGGCTGCCGGGCGCGGTGTCCAACACGGCGGGCACCTTTGTCTGCAACCATGTGTTTTATGCCTTGATGCACCGTCTTGCCAGCGAGCCGGCCTGGTCGCAAACCCGCGGTGGTTTCATCCACCTGCCTTATCTGCCCGAGCAGGCGGCCCGCCACCCCGGTGCGCCCAGCATGGCGCTGGCCACCCAGGTTCAGGCCCTGCAGGTGGTGATGCGCACCGCCCTGGCCGTGCGCGTTGACGTGCGCGACAGCGCCGGCCAATTGCATTGACATTGACAACCGCTGCCCGGCCCGCCGCACAGCCCTTTTGGAGTCCCACATGAAAATCGATTTGAACAGTGATCTGGGTGAAAGCCTCGGTGCCTGGTGCATGGGCGACGACGCCGCCATGCTCGGCATCGTGAGCAGCGCCAACGTGGCCTGCGGCTTCCATGCGGGCGACCCGGCCGGGATACTGCGCACGCTGCGCCAGGCGCATGCCAACGGCGTGGTGGTGGGCGCGCATGTGGCGTACCGCGACCTCGTCGGATTTGGCCGGCGCAACATGGACGTGGACAGCGCCGACCTGATCGCCGACGTGATCTACCAGATTGGCGCGCTCAAGGGCCTGGCTACTGCCGCAGGCACCGCCGTTCGCTACGTCAAACCCCACGGCGCGCTCTACAACACCATCGCCCACGACGCCCGTCAGGCCCACGATGTCATCACCGCCATCCGCGAGGTGGACCCCAGCCTGACGCTGGTGGCGCTGGCGGGCTCGCCGCTGCTGCGCTGGGCGCAAGACCATGGCCTGCGCGTGGTGGCCGAAGCCTTTGCTGACCGCGCCTACACCGCGGCGGGCGCGCTGGTATCGCGGCGCGAACCCGGGGCCGTGCTGCATGACGCCGACCTCATTGCCGAGCGCATGCTGCGCCTGGTCTGCGACGGGGTGATTGAAACCATCGACGGCAGCCGGGTGGCGATTCAGGCCGACTCGATCTGCGTGCATGGCGACAGTCCCGACGCGGTGGCCATCGCCCGCCAGGTGCGCGCACGCCTGACGCAGGCCGGAGTGGTCATCGCATCGTTTGAAGTTGCGGCGGCATGATACGTTTTTTACCGGTCAACCTGAACGCCCTGCTGGTTGAGCTGGACAACCTGGAGCAAACGCTGGCCCTGCTGGCATCGCTCAAGAACGAGCCGATTGCCGGCATTGAGGAGCTGGTGCCTGCGGCCCGCACCATTCTGGTCAGCTGGCGCCCGACCGCCTGCACCCTGGCCGACCTGGTGCGCGAGATCAGCCAGCGCGATGTCAGCGCGTGCGCCCAGCGCGGCGGCACGCTGATCGAGATTCCCGTGCATTACACCGGCGAAGACCTGGCCGATGTGGCCCAGTTGCTGGGCATCACGCCCGAAGAGCTCATTCGTCGTCACACCGGCAGCGAGTACACGGTGGCCTTCACCGGCTTTGCACCGGGTTTTGCCTACCTGAGCGGCGGCCACCCCCGCTTCAACGTGCCGCGCCGCAGCACCCCGCGCACGCGCATTCCGGCTGGCGCGGTCGGACTGGCAGGCACGTTCAGCGGCGTCTATCCGCAGGCCAGCCCCGGCGGCTGGCAGATCATTGGCGTCACGCCGACAGCGATGTGGGACCTGGCGCGTGACGTGCCCGCGCTGCTGCAGCCCGGCTACCGGGTGAAGTTTGTTGATGCTGCTACACTTTCGATAGCTTCTCGCGAAGTGTTGACGGTGGCTATAGGCAAAAAACACACTGAATCCGCGCCACCCCAGGCGCTGGACGGCGCTGCGCTCGAAATCCAGTCCCCGGGCCTGCAAACCCTGTTTCAGGATCTGGGCCGCCACGGTCAGGCCGGGCAGGGCGTGTCGGCCTCCGGCGCCATGGACCAGGCCGCGCTCAAGGCCGCCAACCGGCTGGTCGGCAATGCCTCCAACAGTGCATGTCTGGAAACCACCAGCGGCGGCCTGCGCCTGTGCAGCCGGGGCGACACGGTGGTGGCCGTGACCGGGGCCGATGCGCCCCTGACGATTACCAGCGCCGACGGCCACCACTGGCAGGCCGCGCGTTACCAGCCGCTCGCGCTGGCCGAAGGCGACACCCTGAGCATCGGCCAGCCGCAGGCGGGCCTGCGCACCTACCTCGCGGTGCGCGGCGGTTTTGCCGTGGCGCCGGTGCTGGGCAGCTGCTCAACAGACACGCTGGCCCAGGTCGGCCCCAAGCCGCTGGCCGCTGGCGATGTGCTGGCGATTCGCCCGCTGCCGCATGGCGCGGCGGTGGGCCTGCCCGAAGAGCCTCCGACGGACCTGCCCACGGCGCAAGACGTGGTCACGCTCGACGTGGTGCTGGGTCCGCGCACCGACTGGTTCACACCCGAGTCGCTGGAGCGCCTGCGCAGCCAGCTGTGGCAAGTCACACCGCAGTCCAACCGCATCGGCCTGCGCCTGGCGGGCGAGGTGGCACTGGAACGGACCGTGCCTGACGAACTGCCCAGCGAAGGCACCTCGTGGGGCGCGATTCAGGTGCCGCCCAGCGGCCAGCCGGTGCTGTTTCTGGCCGACCATCCGCTCACCGGCGGCTACCCCGTGATTGGCTGCGTCGCCACCTACCACCTGAACCGGGCCGGGCAGATTCCGGTCAAGGCCTGGGTGCGGTTCAACCCCATTCGTGACTTTGCGCCGACCACGACCGTGGCACGCGACACCGCTTCACCCGCTGAACACTGATAGAGAACCGCCATGAAAAAAGTACTGATTGCCAACCGGGGCGAAATTGCCGTCCGCATCGCCCGCGCCTGTGCCGATTACGGCGTGAAATCCGTGGCCGTGTATGCCAATCCCGACCTCAACGCCCTGCATGCCCGCATGGCCGACGAGGCCTATGGCCTGGAGGGCGACCGCCCCGCCGACACCTACCTGAACATCGAAAAACTGCTGGCCGTGGCCGTGCGCAGCGGCGCCGACGCCGTGCACCCCGGCTACGGTTTTCTGTCTGAAAGCGCCGCCTTTGCCCAGGCGGTGATCGACGCGGGCCTGCTCTGGATCGGCCCGTCGCCCGCCGCCATTGCCTGTCTGGGTGACAAGGTGCAGGCGCGCAAGATCGCGCTGAAGGTCGGCGCCCCCTTGGTGGCCGGCACAACCGAACCCGCCAAAGACGCCAGCGAAGTGCTGGATTTTGCCGAGCAATATGGCCTGCCGATCATCATCAAGGCAGCGTTTGGCGGCGGCGGGCGCGGCATGAAAATCGCGTGGCGCATGGACGAGGTGGCCGAGCTGTATGAATCTGCCGTGCGCGAGGCCATCACGGCATTCGGGCGCGGCGAGTGTTTTGTGGAGCAGTTTCTGGACTGCCCGCGCCACATCGAAGCCCAGGTACTGGCCGACCAGCACGGCCATGTGCTCGTGCTGGGCACGCGCGACTGCTCGCTGCAGCGGCGCAACCAGAAGCTGGTTGAAGAAGCGCCCGCACCGTTCCTGAGCGACGCGCAGCGCAGCCGTATCCACCAGGCGGCGCACGACATCTGCGCCGAAGCGGGCTACACCAGCGCGGGCACGGTCGAGTTCTTGCTCAGCGGCAGCGGTGCCATCTCCTTTCTTGAAGTCAACACCCGGCTGCAGGTCGAGCACACCGTCACCGAGCAGACCACCGGCATTGACCTGGTGCTTGAGCAGCTGCGCATTGCCGATGGCCACGCGCTGACCATCACCGAGACGCCGGTGCCCCAAGGCCACGCCTTCGAGTTCCGCATCAACGCCGAGGACGTGGGGCGCGGCTTTCTGCCGTCACCGGGTCTGGTCAAGACCTTTGCGCCGCCCTCGGGTCCGGGCGTGCGCGTGGATGCCGGGGTCGAGTCCCTGTCCACCGTGCCGGGCACGTTTGACTCGCTGATGGCCAAGCTGATCGTCACCGGTGCCACGCGCCAGCAGGCCATCGCACGCGCGCGCCGGGCGCTGAAGGAGTTCCGCATTGAAGGTATCGCCTCGGTGCTGCCGTTTCACCGGGCGGTCATGGAGCACCCGGATTTCGTGTCCGAAGAACCGTTCAAGGTTCACACGCGCTGGATTGAAACCGACTTTTCCAACACTCTGGCCGCCGTCGCACGCGCCGAGCCGGTGCCGGATGCCAGCCTCTACCGCACCGCCATGGAGATCGACGGCCGCCGCGTCACGCTCGGCCTGCCCGCCGAGCTGCTGCGCGGCCTGCAGTCGCTGGGCGGTGGCACCAGCGTGGCCGCCGCCAGCCCGGCCGAGTCCGCCGAAGATGCCGGCGCCGTGCCATCGCCCATCGCGGGCACCTTGCAGTCCTGGAAAGTGGCTGACGGCAGCGAGGTGCAGCAGGGCGACGTGATTGCCGTCATGGAAGCCATGAAAATGGAGATGCAAGTCATCGCCCATCGCCGCGGGCGCATCACGCTGCAGGCACTGGCCGGCAGTTACCAGAACGCCGGGGCGGCGCTGGCCAGCATAGAAGTGATCGCGCAAGTCTGAACAATTCTTTAGGGACTCGCCGGGAATTAAACGCGTAAAAACTTGTCCAACCCGGAATTGTTTTTCCGGAGCAAGCCATGGAACTGACAGAATCCCTCAAAACCCTTTTCAAAATCACGGCGGCCACCTTGAAGAGCGCATCGCGGCGAGTGTTTATGGCTCGCAGCGTCCAGGAGCTCGGGCGCGGGGCCAGGCGCTGGCCAGGCGCGGAACTGGGGTGGTCCGAGTGGTCCATCCGCAAAGGACTGTGCGAACTCGCCAGCGGCTTCGTGTGCGTCGATGCCTTTCATCTGCGGGGCCGGCGGGCGGTGGAGGCCCGCTTGCCCGGGCTGCTCGATGATCTTCGTGCCATTGTCGATGGGCAAAGCCAGAGTGACCCGCAGTTTCGCACCCGGCGCCTGTACACCCGGCTCTCGGTCGAGGAAGTGCGTCGCCAGCTCATCGCGCACAAGGGCTACACCAGCGCGAGCTGCCCCAAGCGCGGGACGCTGCGCCTGCGGCTGAACCAGTTGGGGTACTACCCCCCAGCGCGTGGCCAAGACGCGGCCAAAAAAAAGAGGCTCTTCCTGCGTTTCAGCCTGTTGCCAAAACTGTTGTGAGACAAGGAAAAGTGGCGTATTGTGTCGGGCTGAGTGCAAGATACCAGGGCTCTGGGAGTAGAAGATTGTGATCTCGTTGACAAGGTTGCTTGATGATGCCAAGTGCTACGAAGCACTGCGCGGATTGCGCTGGCCTGAGGGCGTCAAGTGTCCTGACTGCGGCTCGTCCGGCGTGACCAAACAAGGAATGGATGCCCGGCAGCCACAGCGCCAGAATTACCGTTGTGGCGGCTGCGGGCGGTACTTTGACGACTTGAGTGGGACCATCTTTGCGGGTCGCCATCAGTCGCTGCAAGTGTGGATAGGCTGTCTTTACCTGAGGCTATGTCACCGTTAAATGTGGAAATCTCCGACTCCATAGGAGGAGCGATGATTTTTTCCCCTATGGTGGGCTGAATATCCACAACTAACTTTCATGGGTCTTGCGACGCGCCCCTGAGTATGAAAAAATTCAGAAATCGTGATTTTGATCG
>JBDSZF010000015.1:0-2809 GCA_039925285.1 Polaromonas sp. | reverse complement strand
CCGCGCTGGCGCTGATTCCCGAAATCAGCTGCAACCGCCTGATGGTGTCGGTACGCTTCATGAGCCAGGAAAGCGATGGTCGCCTGCATACCAATGCAGAAGACACGATGTTTGAATTAACGCTGTGCAGCTGACCCAGGCCATGCCGGCAACTCGCCCCCCCTCGGCTTCCTTTATCTTCCTGTAAGCCATGAAAAAAGATTCGTTGCCTGTCAAACAGGTTGCTTGCCCCGCTTGCGGCGGCCCCAGCATTTACGCGCCCAGCAATCCGTTTCGCCCTTTTTGCTGCGAGCGCTGCAAGAACATCGACCTGGGCGCTTGGGCCAACGAAGATTTTCGCCTGCCCGCTGATACGCCGCCCGATGACTCGCCCTATGGTGATCCCAAGTTGCATTGAGGCCGGCGCCGTTTTGCCGTCACCGGCGGTGATGAGCTTCTGCACGCGTAACCATGTAGATACAGGGAGATAAAAATGAAACACATCGTGATCAAGACCATGTGGACCTTGATGCTCATGGCCACAACGCTGATCGCTGGCCCTCCAGCCATTGCTTCCCCCACAGATTCAGGCCAGAAGGTGGCAGCCAGCAAGGCCAGGAAAAAAGCGGGATCCGGCGGTCAGATCAAGTTCCTGCCGGGTTCCGAAGAAACGGCCAGGGAGCGAAACACCCGGCTGAAGCGCGAATGCAAGGGCCGTGTCAATGCCGGTGCCTGTGCTGGCTACACCTACTGAATGACTGCCTGATTTGAAAAACGCCCGTGATGGGCGCTGCAGATTCAGGCCTCTGGCGTGCCCAGCATTTCCTGGAGTTCGCCGTTCTGGTACATCTCCATCATGATGTCGGAGCCGCCCACAAACTCGCCCTTCACATACAGTTGGGGGATGGTCGGCCAGTTGCTGTATTCCTTGATGCCGTGGCGGATGCCTTCATCTTCGAGCACGTTGACCGTGGCAGGCTTGGTCACGCCGCAGGCTTTGAGCACCTGAATCGCGCGACCGGAAAAACCGCACATCGGAAACTGGGCCGTGCCCTTCATGAAAAGAACCACATCGCTGGATTTGACGATTTGCTCAATGCGCTGCTGGGTCGGGTCGGTATTGCTCATGTTGAAATCCTTCAGGTGGCAAGGCCATGCTAGGCCCCAAGGTCATTAACCGGCGATGAGGCCGGGCTGTTGAATACATGGAATCTGAATATCAAAATTCCGTGCGCTGATTATCGCCGTCTGTCTGAGGCCCCGCGCCTGGCAGGGATAGTCTTCAGCGCAGCCATTGAGCGCCCGAGCAGCGCTCGATGCCTGCCAGATCGAGTCGGCTCTGAACCTGCAGAAAGCCGCGCTGCGCCAGCAGTTCGCGGACCCGATCCGCCTGGTCGTAACCATGCTCCAGTAGCAGCCAGCCGCCGGGCAGCAGATGGTGAGGCGCCTTTTCAATGATTTGCCGGAGGTCGTCCAGCCCATCCGCGCCCGCTGTCAGCGCCTGCAGAGGCTCATGCACCAAGGCCGCCAGATGCGGGTCAGCGCTGGCAATATAGGGCGGATTGCTGGCGATCAGGTGAAAGCTTCCGCTCACTCCATCGAGCCAGCAGCTTTCGATGAACTCAACATTCAAGCCCAGTCGAGCGGCATTTTCACGGGCGACGTCCAGCGCATCGGCACTCGCATCGACGGCTGTGACTTGCGCTTCGCGACCCGCAGCCTGCAGGCTGTGTGCAATGGCCAGCGCAATCGCGCCGCTGCCCGTGCCCAGGTCCAGAACCCGCCGCACCGGCGGCAGGCCGGGCATCTGCAGCAGCTCGAGTGACCATTCCACCAGGGTTTCAGTGTCAGGCCGCGGCACCAGCACGCGTGCGTCCACCTGCAGCGCCAGTCCGAAAAACTCCTTGCTTCCGGCGATGTAAGCCAGCGGTTCGCCAGCCGCCCGGCGCAGGCTCAGTGCGCGAAACGACTCGGCAGCCTCGTCTGTCAGTTCGTCGGTATCGTGCGCCAGCAGCCAGCTCCGGGCACTGGCCGGTTTGCCCAGCGCATGCAGCAGCAGCAACTGGGCGTCCAGCCGGTCCAGTCCGAGCGTTTGGGCGGCAGCCAGGGCCTGTGCGCAGGTGAGTGGCGTCATGGCCTCAGCCGCCGTTGTTAGCAGTTTCCAGCTCCGTCAACTGTTCGGCGCCACGCGCCACCTGCAGTGCGGTGAGGACGTCGTCCAGGTCGCCTTCCATGATGGTCAAGAGCTTGTACAGCGTCAGGTTGATGCGGTGGTCGGTCAGCCGGCCCTGCGGAAAGTTGTAGGTGCGGATTCGGTCGCTGCGATCGCCGCTGCCAATCAGGCCCTTGCGTTCGGCGGCGTCCTTGGCGGCACGCTCGCTGCGGTCTTTTTCATGGATGCGGGCGGTCAGCACCTTGAGCGCCTGGGCCTTGTTGCCGTGCTGGCTGCGGCCTTCCTGGCATTCCGCGACGATGCCGGTCGGAATGTGCGTGATGCGCACGGCCGAATCGGTCTTGTTGATGTGCTGGCCGCCGGCGCCGCTGGCGCGGTAGGTGTCGATGCGCAGGTCGGCCGGGTTGATCTGGATCGCCACCGCTTCATCGGGCTCGGGCAGCACGGCCACGGTGCAGGCGCTGGTGTGGATGCGGCCCTGGGTTTCGGTCGCTGGCACGCGCTGCACGCGGTGGCCGCCGGATTCGAAGCGCAGCTTGCCATAGACGCCCACGCCCATCGCGTCGGGCGGGCCGTCGATGCGCAGCACCACTTCCTTGTAGCCGCCGAGTTCGCTCGGCGATTCGCTGATGATTTCGACCTGCCAGCGCTTGCGCT
>JBDSZF010000014.1:0-2800 GCA_039925285.1 Polaromonas sp. | reverse complement strand
AGGCCAGCACTTCTTCGAAGGGGGTCAGCTTGTCGAATTCGGCACCGGCCGTGGCGCGGTCAAGCAGCGTGCTGTGGGTGTGGACCACGCCCTTGGGGTTGCCGGTGGTGCCCGAGGTGAAGAACATCGCGGCCACGTCGTGTGGCTGAAGCTTGGCGACTTCGCTGCGAAACCACTGCGGGTTCTGCTGCACAAAGGCTTTGCCCGACGCGATCAGCGCATCGAGCGAATCAAGGCCGGGCTCGCTGTATGTGCGCAGGCCGCGCGGGTCGTCGTAATAGATGTTGGATATCTGCGGGCAGCGGTCGCGGATTTCGACCAGCTTGTCCACCTGCTCCTGGTCTTCGACCAGGCAGAAGCGGACTTCGGCGTTGTTCAGCGGAAATACACATTCGGCGCCGACCGCATCCTGGTACAGCGGCACCGCAACGGCGCCCAGCGACTGCACCGCCAGCATCGTGGCATAAAGGCGCGGGCGGTTGGCGCCAATCACCACCATGTGCTCGCCGCGCCGCAATCCGGCCTGGTTCAGTCCGGCGGCCAGCTGTTCAACCAGAGCGGCCAGGGCCGACCAGCTGTGCGCCTGCCAGATGCCATATTCTTTTTCGCGCATGGCCGCTGCCGCAGGGCGCTCGGCGGCATGTTTGAGCAGCAATTGGGGGAACGTGGTCTGCATCCGGTTCTTGTCTCCAGGTTGGGCAGCTTCTTTTCAGGAGGTCTGCTGGTAGGTGATGAATAGTAGGGGTGCATTTGACGTCCGGGTGTCATTGCGACGACAATTTAGGGGTATGTCCTAGTCGGGTGTGCCCGGGTAGGCGCTTTTATGACCCCATGTCAACTGACCTGACCCTTCACCAGCGCCGCAGGCTGCCCACGCCGGACGAACTGCAGGGTATTCCGTGGTTGCCCCTGTTGCGCCCGGATGAGCGTGCGCGTGCCGTGGCGAGTTTGCTGGTCGGCGATGCGGCTGCGGGCGACTATGTCTGTCGTCTGGGCAAGCCGGTGACTTACTGGTTTGGCGTGGTCGAGGGGCTGCTCAAGATGAGTGCCGACAACGCCCAGGGCGTGACCATGACCTTTGCCGGTTTGCCGCCCGGCGGCTGGTTTGGCGAGGGCACGGCGCTCAAGCGTGAACCCTACCGCTACAACATCCAGGCGCTGCGCAAAAGCGTGGTGGCCGGTTTGCCGATTGACAGCTTTCACTGGCTGCTCGACCACTCCCTGGGCTTTAACCGCTTCGTGATGAAGCAGCTCAACGAGCGTCTGGGCCAGTTTATTGAAGCGCGCGAGATCGACCGCATGAACAACCCTGACCAGCGGGTGGCGCGCAGTCTGGCCTCGCTGTTCAATCCGGTGCTCTATCCCGGCGTCGGTGACGTGTTGCGCATCACGCAGCAGGAGCTGGCCTACCTGGTCGGCCTGTCGCGCCAGCGCGTCAACGAAGCCCTGCGAACGCTGGAAGCACAAGGCACGATTCGCGTCGAATACGGCGGCTTGCGGGTGCTGGACATTGCGGCACTGCGTTCGAGTCTGTTGCAGGATAAAAACTAGCGCCTCGGCAGGCGCAGGCCGCTATCTGGCCGCTGTCTGATGAAAGCCGCTGAAGGGATGTGCCGACGGGGCGCTGCCCAGGCCCGACTGCTGCACCGCCAGCGCCTGTTTCAATTCTCTTTCCACCCGGTGTTTTTCCCGCGGTGCAAGCTGGGTCGCGACCTCGATGCGCAGCGGGCTGCAGCACAGCCACAGGCGTTCCTTGTCAGCGCTGTCACGCTCCAGGTGCGCCCACGCCGGATTCATGCGGTAGTGCCGGATGTCCAGCCCGCGCACGACCTCGATGGCCAGGTTGCCGTCCGGGCTGAAGCTGATCTGCTCGCCGTCGGCCGCATGAATCATGTAGAAAAGGTACATCGCCCCGGCCACGGTGATTTCCAGCAGGCACCACAGCGGAATCAGCCACAGTCCGTGCCAGCCGAAAGGCAGTGCAGTGGCTGCGCTGAACACCACCAGCGCGGCATAGCTCAGCAGCAACTGGCCGGGCGTCAGCGCGCTGCGCCGTTTCAGTCGCCAATGCGCCGCGCTGTCCCGGGCGGCTTCACAAGCATTTGTCGTCTGGCAGGGGGCCATGGCTTCAGGCAATGAGGTGGGTGCCGGTGCGCCCGCTTGGCGCAGCGCCGGCAGCAGGACATAAAAATACACCTGTGCCCGCGCAAAAGCAAATGTCCCCAAACCAGCCGCCTGAGCGCAGGAAAAGACCTGCCATCCTTGCGGCGTCCTAAAATGGGAACCAGCCCATGTCTGAACACAATTCCCCCAAACCTCCTGCTTCCGGCGCAGTGCGCATACGCGCCACGCCGGCCGGTGCCGATGCGCCCCCCACCATCCGGCTGAACAAACGCATGGCCGACCTCGGCCTGTGCTCGCGCCGCGAAGCCGACGACTGGATTGCCCGTGGCTGGGTCCGCGTCAATGGCGCGCCTGCCGTGATGGGCCAGCCGGTGGCTGTCAATGCGCGCATTGAAGTGGCCCGCGAAGCCGAGCAGCAGCAGCGCCAGCAGGTCACCATTTTGATCAACAAGCCGGTCGGCTATGTCAGCGGCCAGGCTGAAGACGGCCACGAGCCTGCCGTGGTGCTGGTGCAGCCCGAAAACCGCTGGCGCGAATGCAACAGCCGCATGCGCTGGGGCCATGAGCAGCTGCGCGGCCTGGCGCCGGCCGGCCGGCTCGACATCGACTCGATTGGCCTCTTGGTGCTGACGCAGGACGGCCGCGTGGCACGCCAGCTCATCGGCGAAGACTCGGA
>JBDSZF010000013.1:0-4540 GCA_039925285.1 Polaromonas sp. | reverse complement strand
GGGCAAATCAGCTGGCAGTCGTCGCAACCGTAAATCCGGTTGCCCATCAAGTGGCGAAGTTCCAACGGAATCGGGCCGGCGTGTTCAATCGTCAGGTAAGAAATGCAACGCCGTGCATCGAGCTGGTAAGGCGCAATGATGGCCTGCGTCGGGCAGACGTCGATGCAGGCTTGGCAGCGGCCGCAGTGCGGCGTCACGGGATCGCTGGGCGGCAAGGCAATATCGACATAGATTTCGCCCAGAAAAAACATCGAACCGGCCTCGCGGTTGAGCAGCAGCGTGTGCTTGCCGCGCCAGCCCTGGCCGCTGCGCGAAGCCAGTTCGGCCTCCAGCACCGGGGCCGAGTCGGTAAAGGCACGGTGGCCAAATGGCCCCATGTGCTCGCCGATCCGCTCACTGAGCTTTTGCAGCCGGGCGCGCAAAACCTTGTGATAGTCGCGGCCCCGGGCATAGACCGAGACAATCCCTTCGGCGGGCCGCTCCAGGCGGCTGAACTCCAGGGCCTGCCATTCGCCCGGCCGGGCCGGCGTGGAAGCGGGCAAATAATCCATTCGCGCGGTAATGACGCTGACCGTGCCCGGAACCAATTCGGCGGGCCGCGCTCTTTTAAGGCCGTGCGCCTGCATGTAATGCATGTCACCATGAAAACCCGCAGCCAGCCAGGCCGATAATCCCGTCTCGGCTGACGACAAATCGACACCCGCTATGCCTATTTGCGAAAATCCAAGCTCGCGCGCCCAGGTTTGAATTTGAGAAACGAATTGATGACTGTTCAACTGACTGTAGATCGGCATCCGCTGATTGTAAAAAACATGACCTGGCCTGATGAAGCCGCCACCGAATCGTTTGCGCGGGCGCTGGCGCAGCGCCCCGCGATTGGCCGTGCGCTGATCGAGTTGCAAGGCGACCTGGGCGCCGGCAAAACCACCTTCGTGCGCCACCTGCTCAAGAGCCTGGGCGTGTCGGGCCGCATCAAAAGCCCCACCTATGCGGTTGTCGAAGCTTACACATTGGCGGCATCGAGTCTTGACTCGGGACACAATCCAGAATTGTCGATCTGGCACTTTGATTTTTACCGTTTCAATGATCCGCGCGAATGGGAAGAAGCCGGCTTTCGCGACATTTTTGCCAGCCCCGGGCTCAAGCTGGTTGAATGGCCGGAAAAAGCCGGTGATCATTTACCCCAGCCCGACCTGGTGATGGCGATTGAGCTGCTGCCCGACGAATCGCGATCCATCATCCTGACGGCCTATACCCCCACGGGGGCGGAGTTGCTCGCATGAAAAACAAGAAGTCTCCTCCTCTGGGTCTGAGCCGCCGCCATGCCTTGCAAATGGGCAGCATCGTGCTGCTGCTGGGAACCCAGCACATCGCCCGGGGCGCCTCGATTGTGGCGGTGCGCGTCTGGCCTTCCAAGGACTACACACGGCTGACCATCGAGTCCGACACCGCCATCAAGGCACGCCAGTTCTTCATTCCCGAGCCGCCGCGACTGGCGGTCGATATCGAGGGGATTGATCTGATCCCGGCGCTGCGCGAACTCGTGGCCAAGGTGAAATCCGATGATCCGAACATCTCGGGCATCCGTGTCGGACAAAACGCGCCGGGCGTGGTGCGGCTGGTGATGGACCTGAAAAAACCGATGCTGCCGCAGGTGTTCAGCCTGGCACCGGTGGCCGCTTACCAGCACCGACTGGTGTTTGACCTGTATCCGGCGCAGCCGCTGGACCCGCTGGAAGCGCTGATTGTCGAACGGCTCGCAGACAACTCCGCCAGGCCAGCTGCTGCCGTTCCAGCGCCGCCGCCGTCAGCGCCCTCTGCTGGCGCTGGCAATGACCCGCTCGGCAACCTGATGGCCCAGCAATCCATCAAGGCCGCTTCCGCACCTTCTGCCGCCAATGCGCCCACGACCAGCAGGCCGGTCATGCCCAAACTCCCGGTGCTCGCTTCCGTCGAACGCCCTCCTGTGGCCGTAGCGCCGCCCCGTATTCAAGCCGAAGTGCGACCTTTTCCGCAGGGCAATTCGGCGCCTGGCATCGAAGCCAAAACAGACCGCCTCGTCATCGTTGCCCTGGACCCGGGCCATGGCGGCGAAGACCCCGGCGCCATCGGCCCTGGCGGCACCCGTGAAAAGGATGTGGTGCTGCAGATTGCGCACCGCCTGCGCGACCGCATCAACCAGCAGCCCAACATGCGCGCCTACCTCACGCGCGATGCCGATTTTTTTGTTCCGCTGCACGTTCGCGTGCAAAAGGCGCGCAGCGTACAGGCCGACCTGTTCATCAGCCTGCATGCCGACGCTTTCTTTACTGAAACACCTGCGGGTGCCAGCGTTTTTGCACTGAGTGAAAAAGGCGCGTCCAGCAGCGCCGCCCGCTGGCTGGCCAACAAGGAAAATTCAGCCGACCTGGTGGGCGGCATCAATGTCAAGGCCAAGGATGCGCAGGTTCAAAGAGCCATGTTCGACATGAGCACCACGGCGCAGATCAGTGACAGCATGAAGCTGGGCAGCGCCATGCTGGGCGAGATCGGCAATGTCGGCAAGCTGCATAAACCCCGCGTGGAGCAAGCCAGCTTTGCGGTCCTGAAGGCACCCGACATTCCCAGCGTGCTGGTCGAAACCGCTTTCATCAGCAACCCGGTGGAGGAAGCCCGGCTGCGCAGTGAGGGCTACCAGATTCAGCTCGCCGATGCGCTGATGCGTGGCATATCGAGCTACTTTGCCAAAAATCCACCGCTGGCACGCAACCGCGCCCTGTAAGCGCTTTCACCGGGACTGCTGCAGTCCTGCAGCAGTACGACAGTTAGCGGCGATATCCTCCTACAGACGAGGAGGGTACCCTGCTCTTACACTTTATACAGGCTACGCCAAGAACTCACGATGTGAAGATCCCCGACGTATCGGCCTGGATCTATAGAAAAGGTGAAATTATGACCACGAAAATTTTGTTGTCAGTCTCTGTCGCTTCGCTTATCGCCCTGGCAGGCTGCAGCACCAACCCGACCAATGCCCAAATCGGCACGGCCGCAGGCGCGGTCGTGGGCGGTGTCGTTGGCGATGCCGTATTCGGCAACACGCTGGGAACCGTCGGTGGCGCCGCCGCAGGTGCGGTCATTGGTAACGAGGTCGGCAAAAAACGCTAAGTATTCAATCACTGTCCCGTCCAGTCAGGCGGTACAGACCGGCAGCTTGCTCATCAACTTGCGGTGACAGCTAAAAGGGCGACTCCTGAATTTCAGCGAGTCGTCCTTTTTTTTGGCTCTTCAGTGAAAGGCGAACCCTTTAGACCGGGCTGCGGCCAGCTTGCCGCCGCGCCCGCCAGGCGCCGTAGATCACGAACAGGCCGGGAATCAAAATCATGGCCCAGATGATTTTTTCCAGGTTGGCCTTGACAAAAGGCACGTTACCGAAAACATAACCCGCCGTGACAATGCCGCCGACCCACAAGGCAGCGCCCACGACATTGAAAAGCGAGAACTTGCCACGCGTCATGTGTGAAATCCCTGCCACAAACGGCGCAAAAGTCCGCAAGAAAGGCATGAAACGCGCCAGGATGATGGTCACGCCACCATAGCGTTCGTAAAACGCATGGGCTTGGTTAAAGGCTTTTTTATTGAAGAAGCGCGAGTCTTCCCACTGAAACACCTTGGGTCCCAGGTAACGACCCATCGAATAATTGCACTGGTCGCCCAGCACCGCCGCCACAAACAGCAGCCCCATGGCCAGCGGATAACTCATCAGTCCGACGCCGCACATCGCGCCCACCACGAACAGCAGCGAATCGCCAGGCAAAAACGGCATGACGACCACGCCGGTTTCAACAAAGATGATCAGGAACAGCAGCGCATAAACCCAGGCGCCATAGCTGGCCACAAAGGTTTCAAGGTGCTTGTCGACATGAAGGATGAAATCGATGAGATAGGCGGTTATTTCCATAGCCCTGGATTTTGACAGGTCCGGAACAGCGCCCTTCTCATGCGCCGGCCACTCCTTCCGCCTCGCCGGCCACTGGCCTGCGCCTAAAATCACTCCCTCATGACTCCCCAGCTCCAAGCCCCGCGCCGCCCCATCCGCGACCTTCCCGACGAACTGATCAGCCAGATTGCCGCCGGCGAAGTGGTCGAGCGCCCGGCCTCGGTGGTGCGCGAGTTGCTGGACAACGCGCTGGACGCCGGGGCGACGCAGATCACGGTGCGCCTGTCGGCCGGCGGGGTGCGGCTGATTCTGGTGGAAGACGACGGCCTGGGCATTCCGCGTGAAGAGCTGCCGGTGGCGCTGCGCCGCCATGCCACCAGCAAGATCGCGTCGCTGCAGGACCTGGAAGCCGTCGGCACCATGGGTTTTCGGGGCGAGGCGCTGGCCGCCATCAACTCGATCGCCGACATGAGCCTGCTGTCCAGAACGCTGGACAGCGACCACGCCTGGCAGCTTGATGGCCGCACCGGCGAGTTCAAGCCGGCCTCGCGTGCGCGCGGCACCAGCATCGAAGTGCGCGAATTGTTTTACGCCACGCCGGCCCGGCGCAAATTCTTGAAGACC
>JBDSZF010000012.1:0-6579 GCA_039925285.1 Polaromonas sp. | reverse complement strand
AGAGTGGTAGCGGTGAGTTGGGCTTGCATGGGTTCTGGATGGGTTCCGGGATGAGTTAGCGGATGTCGGAAATCTTGACTTCGTCGTCGGCCGAGTAGATGTCGATCACGCGGCAATCGCTGCACATCTTGAGGCGTTCTGCCGCCGCGCCCCGGAACATCGCATGCCCTGCCAGCTTGCCCAGCATGGCTTCAATCGCCTTGAGTGTGCCGAAGGGCTTGCTGCAGCGGATGCAGGCATAGGGCTGCATGGCGTTGAGCACCACGGCTTCCTTGCGCTGCGCCGTGAGCCGGAGCTGCGGCACCAGCGCGAGTGCATTTTCAGGACAGGTCTTGACGCACAGGCCGCACTGCACGCAGTTCTTCTCGATGAACTTGAGCTGCAGGCTTTCCGGGTTGTCCTGCAAGGCACTGGCCGGGCAGGCGTTGACGCAGCTCAGGCACAGGGTGCAGGCATCCTTGTTGATGGCCAGGCCGCCCAGCGGCGATGCGGCCGGCAGCGCAATCACTTCGGCCTTGACCGGCGACTGTGCCATCAGGTGATCGAGCGCCAGTTCCAGCGTGGCGCGCTTGTCGGCCTGCACCGCAAAACCTGCCGCCTGCGCCACGCCTTGCGCCGCAGGCGCCTGCAACTGCGCGTCGAGCCCGGCCAGGTCGCGCCCTTCCTTGGCATCAAGAATGCGGAAATGTTCGCCCTGATAGCCGAGCCCGGCCAGAATGGCCTGCGCAACATCCATCTGCTCGCGAATGGCTTCGCGGTACTGGGGCGCTTCTTCGCCGGTCATGAGCACCCACACCTGCGAGGCACCATGGGCAATGCTGGACAGCCACAGATCAAGGCCGCTTGACGCCGTATGAAAGAGGCCAAGCGGCATCACCCGCGCCGGCACGCCGCGAATCGCCGCGTCGAGCCGGGCCATGCGCCCCAGTTCGCCCAGCAGGCGCGCTCCGGCTTCCTGGCTGTGCAGCAACAGCGCGGCCTGCTTGCCGCCCGCTTTGGCGTAAGTGCCCAGCAGGGTCTTGATCTTCAGCCCCTGCTCGGCGGGGCGTGGGTAGGCATAGGAAATGGCGCCGCTCGGGCAGACGGTGGTGCAGGCACCGCAACCGACGCACAGGTTTGGATTGACCACGATCTGCTGGCGACTTTTGTCACTGCTGATGGCCGAGGCCGAACACACGGCTATGCAGGCGCTGCAGCCGGTTTGCTCATTGCGGCTGTGGGCACAGAGTTTTTGCCTGTAATTGAAGAACTTGGGCTTTTCAAACTCGCCCACCAGCGAACGCAGCTGCAGCAGCATGCGGCTGTCCCGGCCATCCCAGCGGAAATAACCCTGCGGCAGCGCATGCTGGGTGAACGCCGGCGTGGCACGCAGATCGAGCACCAGGTCGAATTTTTCGCTCAGTGCTTCAGGCTGGCGGCTGAAATCAATCGCGCCGGCGATGCCACACACTTTCACGCAGGCCCGGTGCGACTGGCACAAGCTGGCGTCGATTTGATAGTCAAAGCCAATCGCGCCTTCGGGGCAGGCCGACAGGCAGGCATTGCAGCGCGTGCACAGGTCCAGGTCAATCGGGTTGCTGCGCGTCCAGTTCAGCTCGAACGCGCCCAGCCATCCGCTTAACTGTTTGATCTGCCCGGCCAGCACCGGGTAGCGCCGCTCCTGCAAACCGCCATTGTGGCCAGCGCCCAGGCTGAAAATCGTGGCATCGAGCACGTCCGACACCAGTTCGGCAGCGCGCTCGGCCGCATCGAGCTCGCCGATGATGAGCAGGCGGCCGGCGCTTTGGTAGGTCACGGTCGGCACGGGTTCGGCATCGGGCAGATGCGCCAGCGCCAGCAGGGCGGCGATCTTCGGGCTGGCCTGCGCAGCGTCCTTGCTCCAGCCGCCGGTCTCGCGAATGTTGACGAACCTGATGACCGAGGTCGCGCCTTCGGTCTGCTGCGCCACTTCGGCAAACAGCCGCGTTTCCTGAGTGCAGGCCACCACCACGTCGTCGCCGGACTGGATGGCTTTCTGGAACGCGCCCGCTTCGCGCCGGCACAGCGCCGAATGCAGGCTCAGGTTTTCATGAAGTGCCGTGCCCAGCGTCCGGGGCTGGAGAGGCATGGTCTGGTTGCAGTCGCAAATGAGAGTGGGCATGGTCGTTTTGGCTGGAATGTTCGGGACCAAGGGGTTTCGGACTGTTTGTGTCCGGGGAATCATCGGACTGTGCCACGGTTTCAGGCGTGGGACTATTCGGGTTATCGGCAGGCACTGACGCGGCTTCGCCCTGCATGGCGGCGCTTTCCTGGTCCGCCCCATCTTCTTTGTCGTCGTCAAAAATCTTCAACAATTTCGAGCCCATCATCTGCCTGAGCATGGCCTCTGGAATCGGATCGGATTTGGAGTAGTCGTCAATGTAAATATCCAGCCCATCCATCACGTTGTAGTGCGGGTCGGCAAACAGTTTCTTCATGGCTGCGTTTCGCACCTCAGGGCCTACATTGCGCGCCATGAAGGGCGTGAAATCCGAGTCCTGGGTAAGCTGCCTGACATCGTCCAGTGACAGCACTTTTTCGGGCGCTGCAGCCTCAGGGCCGGGAGCTGGCGCGTCGGCCGGCGCAGCGTCTGCCGGAAGCTGCGCAGCCGCCAACCCGCCCACCGGCCCAGGCTTCACCGGGGCTGCGGGCTCTTCCAGCGCCCTGCCCTGCAGCGCATCGGTCTTGCGGCGTGCCCAGCGGCCCAGAAACCCCTGACGCTCTTCAGCCATGGCCGCCCCCGCCAAATTTCTTTTCGCTGCTGACGCGCGCCGGGTTGCCGAAGCGGTCCACCAAAGGCCTGAAGCTTTGCGGACGCTGGCGGCGCCTGGCTTCCAGCACATGGTGCTGATCGACAAAATGCTGCAGCCACTGCACCACGTCGGGCGGTGCGGGCACCTGCTCGACGGTTTCCTGCGCATCGAGCCAGCGGCCGGCGTCGTGGTAGCTCAGCGTGACGATCTGCGGCACGGCGATGGGCTCATCGGCCAGCGCCGCTTCTTCCTCGATGCGCCAGACCACCCAGAAACAGGGCTGCGGCGTGGTGACGTTGAGGTAATAGCCTTGCGCATCGCCCCGGTGCAGCTCCACCCTGAAACCGGGATGCAGCCAGCGCTCTTCCTGCTCGTCCTTCAGCAGCAGGCGCGGCTGCTGGCCAAAGCCGTCTTCGTGCGGCACGACATCGGCCAGCACCCAGCGCCAGGGCTGCCACGCATTGTCGATACGCTCGCGGCGCATGACGACGGCGACGTTCATGCAAGGACGGCGAAGTGAGCCATCCATCTCGGGAGACTGCATCAAAAAGTCAGGCATGCCGGCAGTGTACGGCGGTCCCCATGCCTGATGGCGTCAGGGTTTTTAGGCTGCGGCGGATTCAGGCTCCGCCGCAGCGCCCGCACCATAACCGGCCACAACCGGCGCCGTGCCGCCGCGCCGTATCGCCACCGCGCAATACTTGAATTCCGGGATTTTTGCGAACGGGTCGAGCGCGGCATTGGTCATCAGATTGGCCGCCGCCTCATAGTAGGCAAACGGAATGAACACCGCGCCCTGCGGCGTGCCGTCGTCGCGGCGCACATGAATCGCCACCTGGCCGCGGCGCGACTGCACCGTGGCCACATCGCCGGGCGCCAGCCCCAGCCCAGCCAGGTCGGCGCCGCACAGCGAAGCCGTCGCCATGGGCTCCAGCGCATCTAGCACAGTGGCGCGCCGCGTCATGCTGCCGGTGTGCCAGTGCTCGAGCTGGCGCCCGGTGATCAGCACAAACGGGAAATCGGCGTCGGGCCGCTCGTTGGCCGGAATGATGTCGGCCGGTACCAGGTGCACGCGTCCGTCGTCGGTGTCGAAGCGGTCCAGGAACACCATCGACGCGCCCGGATCGTCGGCGCTCAGGCACGGATAGGTCACGCTCGATTCGCGCTGCAGGCGCTCCCAGGTGATGCCTGCAATGGCTGTGTGCATGGCCTGGCGCATTTCCTCATAGACCGCCGCGACGCCATGGTGCTCGCCTGCGTAATCCCAGTCCAGCCCCATGCCGGCGACCATCTGCTGGACGATCCACAGGTCGGCCCTGGCCTGGCCGGGCGGGGCTATCGCCTGCAGGCCGAGCTGCACCATGCGGTCGGTGTTGGTGACGGTGCCGGTTTTCTCGGGCCAGGCGGTGGCGGGCAGCACCACATCGGCCAGCCAGGCGGTTTCGGTCATGAAGATGTCCTGCACCACCAGGTGCTCCAGGCTGGCCAGCGCATGGCGGGCATGGTTCAGGTCCGGGTCGCTCATGGCCGGGTTCTCGCCCATGATGTACATGCCGCGAATCTTGTGCGGGTCGCTCTCTGGTGCGAGGATTTTGTGCATGATCTCGACCACGGTGTAGCCCGGCTGGTCGTCCAGTTTGGTATTCCAGAAGTTTTCAAACCACGCATGCGCGCCGGCATTGTCCACGCGCTGGTAATTCGGGAACATCATCGGAATCAGGCCGGCGTCGCTGGCGCCCTGCACATTGTTCTGGCCGCGCAGCGGATGCAGGCCGGAGCCGGGCTTGCCGATCTGGCCGGTCACTGTGGACAGCGCAATCAGGCAGCGCGCGTTGTCGGTTCCGTGGACATGCTGGCTGATGCCCATGCCCCAGAGGATCATCGCGCCTTTGGCTTTGGCGAATTCACGCGCCACTTCGCGCAGGGTGTGCGCCGGGATGCCGCAGATCGGCGCCATCGCCTCGGGGCTGTAGCCCTTGACGTTTTCTCTCAATGCTTCGTAGTTGTTGACCCGCTGGCGGATGAAGTCCTGGTCCGTCAGCCCCTCGTCAATCACCGTGTAGATCAGCGCATTGAGCATCGCCACGTCGGTGTCGGCCTTGAACTGCAGCGTGCGCCAGGCGTGCCGGCCGATGTCGGTGATACGCGGGTCGGCCAGAACGATCTTCGCGCCCTTTTTGACGGCGTTTTTCATCCAGGTCGCGGCCACCGGATGGTTGCCCGTCGGGTTCGATCCGATGATGAAAATCAGCCCCGCGTTCGCCACGTCATGGACCTGGTTGCTGACCGCCGCCGAGCCCACGCCTTCGAGCAGCGCCGCCACGCTGGACGCATGGCACAGCCTTGTGCAATGGTCCACGTTGTTGCTGCCAAAGCCGGTGCGCACCAGTTTCTGGAACAGGTAAGCCTCTTCGTTGCTGCCCTTGGCCGAGCCAAAACCGGCCAGCGATTTCTTGCCTTTTGTATCACGCAGGTTTGTCAGCGCGCCGGTGGACAGGGCCAGCGCTTCTTCCCAGGTGGCTTCGCGAAATACCTCCGACCAGTCGGCGGTGTGGCGATTCAGATGCTGCAGGGCTTGCGGGTTCTTGGCCACGCCGGCCCTGCGGATCAGCGGAACCGTCAGCCGCTGCGGGCTGTGCGCGTAGTCAAAGCCGAAGCGCCCCTTGACGCACAGCCGCGAATGGTTGGCCGGTCCGTCGCGCCCATCGACGCTGACAATTTTGTTGTCTTTCACGTTGTAGGTCATGAGGCAGCCGACGCCGCAGAACGGGCAGACCGAATCGACTTTTTTATCGACGATTTGCGATCCGATCTGGGTCTTTGGCATCAGCGCGCCGGTCGGGCAGGCCTGCACGCATTCACCGCAGGCCACGCAGCTGCTGTCGCCCATGGGATCGTTCAGGTCAAACACGATCTCGCTGTGCGCGCCGCGCAGGGCGTAACCGATCACATCATTGACTTGGCTTTCGCGGCAGGCGCGCACGCAGCGCTTGCACTGGATGCAGGCGTCGAGGTTCACGGCCATGGCGGGATGCGACAGGTCGACCTGGGGCTGGTCGCGGCGCAGCGCCTTGAGTTCGGGACGCACCGTGACGTTCATTCGCGAAGCCCAGTCGCTGAGTTCGCCGTGCTGGCCCATGCCTTGTGCTGGCGCTGGGCTTGAAAGCGCTGCGGGGAGGCCCTCACCCCTGCCCTCTCCCAAAGGGAGAGGGAGTGAAGATTTAGTCCCCTCTCCCCCTGGGAGAGGGTTAGGGTGAGGGCTCCCTGAATTAGCATCCGAATCCGCATCATTCCACTTGTAGCCCGCCTCCGGCATGTCCGACAGCAGCAGTTCCAGCACTATCTTCTGGCTCTTCACGGCGCGCTCGCTCTGCGCCTCCACCTGCATGCCCGCCGTCACGCTGCGGCAGCAGCTCGGCGCCAGCGTGCGTTCGCCCGCGATTTCGACCACGCAGGCGCGGCAGTTGCCGTCGGGACGCAGGCCGTCCTGGTAGCAAAGGCGCGGAATCCGCACGCCATGGCGCTCGGCGGCCTTGAGGATGGTTTCGCCCTCGAAGGCATGAATGGTTTGATGATCGAGCGTGAAGGCGACGGTGGGCAGCGCGACTTCGGCGGCTTGGGCAAGTGCGTTCATTTCAGGCCACCTCATGCGAAAAATATTTCTGGACACAGCGCACCGGATTCGGCGCCGCCTGACCCAGGCCGCAAATCGACGCATCGGTCATCACCCCGTTCAGATCTTCCAGCGTGGCATGGTCCCAGCGCGGCGCTTCCATCAGCTTCGCTGCCTTGGCGGTGCCGACGCGGC
>JBDSZF010000011.1:0-25012 GCA_039925285.1 Polaromonas sp. | reverse complement strand
GATCGCAATTCATTGGCAACCCGCTTGCGCTCGGCTTCCATGCGTCGGTAAACCGATTCCGTGATGGCTTCCACATAATCAACGCGGGTGATTCGCACGTCAATCACATCAACGCCCCAGGGCTTTGTACCGCGCACAACGCTCAGCACTTCTTTTTTCACATCAGCCATCAACTCCTCGCGTTTGAGGGACAGCAGATCCTTGACGGTGCGCCGGTTGATTTCTTCCTGAAAAGCATTGCGGACAACCCGATTGAGCTGATTGGCGCCCGCCTTCTCGTCAAGACCAACGTTACGGATGTACTCTGAAGGATTGGTGATGCGCCAGCGCACGTACCAGTCGATCACCACACGCTGCTTTTCGGCGGTCAGCATCGGCTCTGAATCCGTGCTGTCAAGTGTCAGGAGACGCCTGTCAATATAAGAAACATTCTGGAACGGCGGGGGCAACTTGAAATTGAGGCCCGGTTCAAGGACAACCTCCTTGATCTGGCCCAGTGCGTACACCACGCCAAACTGGCGCTGATCAACAACAAACAGCGTGGAACTGAGCAGCGCCAGGAGCACCAGCAACGAAGAAACGAGAAGACCAACTCTATTCACTTTTGTTTTCCTTAGCGGGTTTCACGGTCGCGAGTGCGGGACGTATCGCGCGCACGGGAATCAAGCGGGATGCTATTGACAGGAGGCTGCGTCACGGCAGCTGCAGCGCCGCCATTCAGGGGCACGCCGTCTGCAGCGGCACCACCCTGCGAAGTCATCTGCATGATTTTGTCGATGGGCAAATACAACAGGTTGGAGCCATTGCGGGACTCCACCAGAACCTTGGTCACGTTGGTATAGACCTGCTGCATGGCGTCCGTGTACATGCGGTCACGCGTGACCTGAGGCGCCTTCTGGTACTCGGTCAGGACCGAACTGAAACGCTGCGCATCACCTTGCGCCTGGGCAACGATTCGAGCCTTGTAGGCATCAGCCTCCTCTTTCAGCCGGGAAGCCGAACCAACGGCGCGTGGAATCACGTCATTGGCATAGGCCTGCGCTTCATTCTTGGCACGTTCGCGTTCCTGCCCGGCCTTGAGCACATCATCAAACGCTGCCTGCACCTGCTCAGGCGGACGAACACCGCTTTGCTGCAGGTTGATGGCGACGATTTCGACACCCACTTTGTAGCGATCCAGAATGGTCTGCATGAGTGCCCGGACACGTGGAGCGATCTGGTCGCGCTCTTCGGCCAGAGCCATATCCATTTTCATTTTGCCAACCACTTCACGCACGGCGGTCTCGGCAGCCTGAACCACTGCAGCAGAAGGATCCTTGCTTTCAAACAGATAGGCACGCGCATCGCTCAGGCGGTATTGCACAGCAAACTTGATTTCGACAATGTTCTCGTCCTCCGTGAGCATGGCCGAATCCCGCAGTCCGGTGGCCTTGATGATGGTGTCCCGGCCCACGTCAACCGAGCGAATCTGGGTCACCACCACGACTTCATGACGCTGTATGGGATAGGGCAAACGCCAGTTAAAACCGGCACCTACCGTTGACTGGTACTTGCCAAACTGGGTAATAACGGCTTGCTGGCCCTCTTGAACGATGAAGAAACCGGTTCCCAGCCAGATCAGCGCCACCACTGCTGCTATCAGGCCAACGCCAATACCGGCATTTTTCATGTCGGGTTGGAATCCGCCGCCATTGCCCTTGTTTCCGCCGCCGCCGAAACCGCCGCGGTTAGCGTCATTTTTAGCACCGCCAAACAGGCCGCCCAGCTTGCGATTGAAATCGCGCCAGAGTTCATCCAGATCAGGCGGCCCCTGATTGGGACCTTGCCCCTGAGGCCGGTTGCCAGGCTTGGGAGGCTGCCTGTCTTCGCGCGGAGCATCGGGCCTGGACCCATCAGACGACGATTTATCTTCGTCCCGGCCCCAACGCGGATCATTGAGATTGAACATGCCTTGGGCGCGTTGTTTGAGCCGACCCGGGAAGTTCGTCAATGTCTGCAGCACGGGATTCAAATTCATGGAATGAAACTCACTTTTTTTTGTTACACCAGCATTGTGCCTAATGTAGTTGCCAGGTCAGGCAATATCATCGGATTCCGGGTGGGTATCGTCTGCCTGTGCATTCGCCGCCCGACTGGCCAGTAAAGCACGAAGCATTGGCAAGCCCTCAGCTGTTTTGGCACTGACAAACACACGCTCGACACTCCGGCAGGAGCCTTCAAAAGCCTCCCTGAGTTCGAACATGTCTTTCAACTGCAGGGGCAAACTACTTTTTTCAATAGCGTCGAGCTTGTTGAACACCAATATCTGCGGTACATCCGCGGCACCAATCTCGCAGAGCACACGCTGCACCTGCTCGATCTGCTCAAGGTAGTCAGGATTGGAGCCGTCAACCACATGCAGCAGCAAGTCGGCATCGGCAGCTTCCTGCAGCGTTGCGGCAAATGCATCAATCAGTCCGTGCGGCAGATCCCGGATAAAACCGACCGTGTCAGACAGCGATACCGAACGGCCGGCCTCGCCCAGGTAAAGCTGCCGCGTGGTGGTGTCCAGCGTCGCAAAAAGCTGGTCAGCCGTATAGGCATTGGTTTTGACCAAGGCATTGAACAGGGTGGATTTTCCGGCGTTGGTATAACCCACCAGCGAAATCGTGAACGAGTTGCGGCGCTCGCGCTGCTTTCGCTGCGTTTGGCGCTGTTTCTTGACTTTGGTCAGGCGCTCCTTGGTCCGCTTGATGGCGTCGCCAATCATGCGTTTATCAAGTTCGATCTGCTTTTCACCCGGACCACCACGCACACCAGCACCACCCGTTTGGCGTTCAAGGTGAGACCAGCGCCGAACCAGACGCGTTGAGACATACTGCAGCCGCGCCAGTTCGACCTGAAGCTTGCCTTCATGGCTGCGGGCACGCTGGGCGAAAATTTCCAGGATCAGCAGTGTCCGGTCGTTGACCGGCATGTCAAGATGCCGCTCCAGATTGCGTTGCTGGGCTGGGCTGAGCGACTGGTCAAACAACACCTCGGTGGCCCCCGTGCCCTGCGCCAGCATCTTGATTTCGTCGGCTTTCCCCGAACCGATAAAGAGCGCAGCATCGGGAGCCCTGCGTTTGCAGGTGATGCGTGCGACAGGCTGCAGTCCCGCAGTTTGCGCGAGCAAACCGAGTTCCTGCAGATCAGCATCAAAATTGGGAAGGCCCAGATCGACCCCTACCAGAAGGGCGAGTGCTTGTGTTTTCACCGGGGCGTTCTACGTACTCAGGTAGTCGGCGCTTCTTCGGACTCGCCAGTAGAAAAACTCACAGCGCGACCAGGAACGATGGTAGAAATTGCGTGCTTGTAAACCATCTGGGTGACGGTATTGCGAAGCAGAACCACATATTGATCGAAGGATTCGATCTGACCCTGCAACTTGATCCCGTTGACGAGATAAATCGAAACAGGAACATGCTCACGACGCAAGGTGTTGAGAAATGGATCCTGCAAAAGCTGGCCTTTATTATTGCTCACGATATTTTCCGTGTTCAAAAAGTTAATAGAACTTGACCATACCACACCCGTTTGGGCGAGGCTTGTAGTGCAAAGCCTATTCCTTGTCCTTAAAAGGATTAACAGAGCTTTTCAGCTGGATTCGCAGGGGGGTGCCAACCAGATCGAACTCCTTGCGAATACGCCCTTCCAGATAACGCTTGTAAGACTCGGTCACATGTTCCAGCGAATTGCCGTGAATGATGACGATGGGCGGGTTCATGCCGCCCTGGTGGGCGTAGCGCAGCTTGGGACGGAAGACGCCCGAACGCTGGGGTTGCTGGAACTGCACCGCTTCCATCAGCAGACGGGTCAATACCGGAGTGGACATCTTGCGGTTGGCCGAGGCATGGGCCTGAATAATCGATTTCCAGACCGGACCCAGACCCTGGCGCTTGATCGCCGAGATATGGTGGATCGATGCGAATTTCAGGAACCCCAGCCTGGTTTCAATGGAACGCTGCAACAGTTCGCGCTGATAGGCATCCACCGCATCCCATTTGTTGACAGCCAGCACCACGGCACGGCCGCTTTCAAGGATGTAGCCGGCAATGTGCGCATCCTGGTCAGTCACGCCTTGCGTGGCATCGAGCAGCAGCAGCACGACGTTGGCGTTTTCAATCGCCTGCAGGGTCTTGACGACAGAAAATTTCTCGATCGCCTCAAAAACCTTGCCCTTGCGGCGCAGTCCGGCCGTATCAATCAACTCGAACTTCTGTCCCGCATGCTCAAACGGCACCGAAATCGCGTCCCGTGTGGTTCCCGGCAAGTCAAACGCCACCAGGCGCTCTTCGCCAAGCCAGGTATTGATCAGCGTAGATTTACCGACGTTGGGGCGGCCTGCTACTGCCAGCTTGATGACCGTTGGGTCTTCCGGCTCTGCGTCTTCTGCCGGATCCGGCAGATTGAGCGGCGCCAGCGCCAGGTCCACCAAGGTGCGCATGCCTTGTCCGTGAGACGCGGAAACCGCTAGCATTTCACCCAAGCCGAGTTCAAAAAACTCTGAAACCTGGGTTCCTTCCGGCAGGCCCTCGGCCTTGTTGGCCGCCAGCACCGTCGGCTTTCCAAGCTTGCGCAGGTATTTGGCAATGTCGTAGTCTTGCGCGCTGATGCCGGCGCGCGCATCGACCACAAAAATCACCACATCGGATTCGGCGACGGCCTGGCGGGTCTGCTTGGCCATTTCCTTGTAGATGCCCGTGATGGCATCGGGCTCAAAGCCACCGGTATCGATAACGATGTATTCATGGGGGCCCAGCTTTCCGTTGCCGTAATGACGATCACGCGTCAGTCCGGCAAAGTCGGCCACGATCGCATCCCGCGTCTTGGTCAGCCGGTTAAAAAGTGTTGACTTGCCCACATTCGGGCGGCCCACTAACGCTATGACAGGTTTCATCAAAAGAGTAAATCAGTTTCTGGCAAGAATGCCGTTATTCGGGCTGAAAGCCGTAAATGCCGCCGTTACGCGTGACAGCGATCAAGGTGTTACCCGCAAGCACCGGAGCTGCGACAATGGCCGATCCGTCGGTCGTCAGGCGGTTGAGCAGGGAGCCGTCTTCCCGCGACAGCAAATGGATAAAACCGGTGGCATCACCGATCACTACAGAGCGCCCGGCAACCAGCGGCGCACTCAGCCCACGGTAACGCAAACGCTCGCTTGACCAGGCACGCTCGCCATCGGTACGTTTCAAGGCAATGACCGTGCCGTCAGCTTCAGTGCCGAACAAAAGGCGATCATCGCCATGGATGCCCTGCACGCCGTTCGCGGGCTTGGTCAAGAGCAGGTTGCCACGGGCGGCATTGACGCATCCAATGCTGGCTTGAAAAGCCCGCGCACAGACGCTGTCACCGACGCGGCTGACGCTGCCAACCAGATCAACCAGCCGCTCTACGTCATTGATGCCGCGCGGCGTGGCAATCGGCACTTCCCACTGGATGCTGCCGGTCGAAGGATCCATGCCCGCCAGACGGCCGGCCAGGCCCACCACCAAGGTATCGCCAACGGCCAGCATCACGCCTGACTGTCGCAGCACCAAAGGCTCGGTCGGACGCTGCTGAGTCCACAGCTTGCGGCCCGACTGGCCATCGAAAGCATTGACCGAGCGGTCTGCTGCAAGAACAAAAACACGCTCACCGGCCACAAAAGGCGCCGTAAATGCCTGGGCCTTCAGTTTTTGGCGCCACAGTTCCTTGCCATTCTCAAGGGCAATCACTTCATTGGTCTTCGTGACGACTGCCAGCACTTTTCCGTCACTGCCCACACCCGCAGCAATCGGCGTATTCAGTGCCAATCGCCAGATGTCGCGGCCAGTTTGCGCATCAAGCAGCGCCACCGTGCCGTCGTCGCTGGCAACACCGAGACGGTTACCGGCAACACTCACATCCAGAGGAAAACTGACGGGGCCAACGCGGCTGTTCCAGCTTTGGCGGGCAGAAACCAAGGCGGCCACCGGCTGAAGCTCTGCAGGCTGGGGCTTTTTCACGCCGCCAAAACAACCCGCCAGAATTGCTACAGCAATAATAGCAATAGGTACACGTAGAGAAAGCGCTAGAGTCTGAAAAGACTGTTTATTCATTTATTCACTCCGGCATTTTCTACGGTTGCAAGCTTGACCCGTCCGGCAGCGGGATCCACACCCAGCGCATTGAGCTTGACCTCGACCAGGCGTCGGTATTCGGCACGCTCGTCAAGCCCTTTGTAAGCTTTTTCGTACTCGGCTTTGGCTTCAGCTTTCTTGCCCTGGGCCATCAAGATATCACCGCGGCGGTCAGCAACCAGGCCTGAAAAATCCTTCGGATAGGTGCCTGATAGCTGCTGCAAGGCGTCGTCATAGGCCTTCTTTTCAAGCAGGACTCCGGCAAGGCGCAGCTTGGCCACCGCCTGGTAGCCGGGATCGGATGCCTTGTCGGCAACCCAGATCAGGGCGGCACGGGCGGCATCGACATTGCCTTTTTCATAGTAAGCCTTGGCAGCCAGAAGACCGGCTTGCTGGGCGTAAGCGGTACGGCCGAAGCGCTCTTTCATGTCGGCCAGCGAGCGGTCAATCCTTGCGGCCTCACCCGACTGCACGGCACGCGCGATCTCTTCATACATCACCGCAGCCTGTGCAGCCTGGCTACGCTGCCAGTACTGGTAGCCATTCCAGGCGGCAAAAGCACCCAAAACGACAATCAGTGCCCAGGTAATCGGGTTGCCGTACTGCTTCCAGAAATGCTTGATCTCGTCAAGCTGTTCCTGTTCTTCCAAATCGAGGTGTTTTGCCATAAATCTCAGGTAGTTCTACCCCATGACGGGCGGATTGAATGGGGGTGATTGTAGAGCGCCTAAACAGGCGCTTATGGCCTTAAACCGCCGTCTTGCTGCGGATCAGGTGCGCCCATGCGGCCACATCGTTCAGCGGCTGAAGTGTCTGGACCTGGGCAGAATCGGCTTTCTCACCGCGCAAGGGTTTCACGGCAACGCGGCCTTCAGCCAGCTCGGCAGCGCCAAAAATCAGTGCAAACCGGGCACCGCTGCCATCGGCCCGCTTGAACTGCGACTTCATGCTGCCCATGCCGTCCAGCGTGGCGCTGGCGTGCATTTGTACGCTGATTCCCTCTGCGCGCAAGGCCTGCAGCGCCTGCAGGACGAGCGGCAAGGCGGACGTTTCGGGAATCACCGCATAGGCATCGGGCACTGGCAGCGCCACGCTGGTGCCCTGCTCCTTGATGAGTTCAAGCACACGCTCAACACCCAGGGCCCACCCCACTGCGGGTGCCGGTTTCCCGCCCATCTGCTCGACCAGGTAGTCATAGCGGCCACCGGCGCAAATGGTTCCCTGCGCGCCCAACCGGTCGGTCACGAATTCGAACACGGTCAGGTTGTAATAATCCAGCCCGCGCACCAGCCGATGGTTGAGTGTCCAGGGAATGTTGTTGGCGTCCAGTATGGCTTTGAGCCCCTCAAAATGTGCCAGCGACTGGGGTCCCAGAAAATCGATAAGACGTGGCGCCCCTTCCACCACGGCCTTCATGGCCTGATTTTTGGTGTCGAGAATGCGCAGCGGATTGCTGTGCAAACGCCGCTTGGCCTCCTCGTCCAGAGAGTCTGCATGCTGTTCAAAATGGGTAATCAACTGGGCGCGGTGCTGGGCGCGCTCTTGAGGCTGGCCCAGGCTGTTGATTTCCAGGCGCCAGTCCGTCAGGCCAAGTTCTTTCCACAGCGAAGCGGCCAGCAGGATCAGTTCTGCATCCACTTCGGGGCCGGCAAAGCCCAGCGCTTCGGCACCGATCTGGTGGAACTGACGGTAGCGCCCACGTTGCGGCCGCTCACGGCGAAACATGGGACCCATGTAATAGAGGCGTTTGCCGCCGTCATAGAGCAGATTGTGTTCGGTGACGGCCCTCACCAAGCTGGCGGTATTCTCGGGCCGCATGGTCAGGTGGTCGTGGTCACCATGCTTGTCCGAGCGGTCTTCGAAGGAATACATTTCCTTCTCGACAATGTCGGTGACCTCGCCGATGCCCCGCACAAACAACTGGGTGTGCTCCAGGATGGGCGTGCGGATGTTGCGGTAAGCGTAACGCCCCATCAGGGCGCGAACCTTGTCCTCAAGCCATTCCCAGCGCGCCGAATCCGGCGGCAGGATGTCGTTCATGCCCTTGACGGCAGCGAGTTTTTCGATTTTGACCGGCGCGGATTTCTCCGCCCGGGCGGCAGTCATTTTTTCAGGCATGTAATTATCAAACTTGGGCGGCAGCGTGTGCGCCAAAGCGTTTTTCAATGTAGTTTTCAACGATGACCTGAAATTCCTGCGCAATGTTGTCACCGCGCAGGGTCAGTCTTTTTTCGCCGTCAATAAATACCGGCGCAGCCGGCGCTTCGCCAGAGCCGGGCAGGCTGATGCCGATGTCGGCATGCTTGCTTTCACCCGGACCATTGACGATGCAGCCCATCACGGCAACCCGGAGTCCTTCAACGCCCGGATACTGCTCGCGCCAGACCGGCATCTGGGCCCGAAGAAAATCGTCGATCTGCTTGGCGAGTTCCTGGAACGTGGTGCTGGTGGTGCGGCCGCAGCCGGGGCAGGCCGTCACGCTGGGCACGAAGGTGCGCAAGCCCAGGGCCTGGAGGATTTCAGAAGCGATGACGACTTCCTGCGTGCGGGCCTCGCCGGGCTGGGGTGTCAGGGAGACACGAATGGTGTCGCCGATGCCTTCCTGCAGCAAGATTGATAGCGCCGTTGCCGAGGCTACCGTGCCCTTGGTGCCCATGCCAGCTTCGGTCAGGCCCAGGTGCAGCGCGTGATCGGTCCGTTTGGCCAATTCGCGGTACACGGAAATCAGATCCTGTACGCCGCTGACCTTGCACGACAGAATGATCTGATCGCGGCGCATCCCCATGTCTTCGGCGCGCCGGGCAGAATCGATGGCAGAGGTGATCAGCGCCTCATACATGACCTGTTTGGCATCCCAGGGTGCGCTACGCACACTGTTTTCATCCATCAGGCTGGCCAGCAATTCCTGGTCGAGACTGCCCCAGTTCACACCGATGCGCACGACCTTGTTCCAGCGCATGGCGGCTTCGATCATCTGGCCGAACTGCGTATCGCGCTTGTTGCCCTTGCCGACGTTACCGGGATTGATGCGGTACTTGGACAAAGCCTCGGCACAGGCGGGGTAATCGGTCAGCAGACGATGGCCGTTGTAGTGAAAATCGCCAACCAGCGGCACATCAATGCCCATGCGGTCGAGTTGCTCACGCACATGGGGAACGGCTGCAGCGGCCTCTGGCGTGTTGACCGTGATGCGGACCATTTCGGAACCGGCCTGAGCCAGTTCCTTGACCTGAATGGCGGTGCCGATCGCATCCACCGTATCGGTGTTCGTCATGGACTGGACGCGTACCGGCGCATCGCCTCCCACGGTGACAACGCGGGACCCCCAGACCACCTGGGACTGGATGGAACGATGTGCTTTCGGAAAAGCGGACTCTATGGGCAGACAGGGTTGCACTACTTCACCTCGAATCGGGCCACATTGTTTTTGGTGACGCTGCCCAGGGCAAACGCCTGACCGCGCACCTGGACCTGAATGGCATCGGCACGGCCAATCACAGTGACCAGCGGCAGGGCTCCGGATGCGCCAGCAGACTCGCCGGCACGAATTGCGCGGTTCAGCACCACCACGCCTTTTGCGTCAGTGACTTTTACCCAGGATTCGGCGGTTGCACTAAAAGTGACTGCTGCATTGGCCTCTGCAGCATTCAGCAAGGGAAGCGATGCCGGCTCCGCCGCAGGAGTCGATACAAAAGCCTGTACTTCGGCCGGTGGCAGCGGCTGATCGACAGGTGGGGTTGAAGCGATCCCGGACACGCCACTGTTCACCATGACCTGAGTTGTCACAGGCGTGGTGATGGAAACGGGTTCGACCCGCTCGCTTTGGCTAGCAGCACCTTGCCCTTCCGGCTTGGAGCGTGCTATTTCCTGCTGGATGGCGGGCAGAAAAATCAACACCAGTGCCCCCAGCAGCAAGGCAAGACCCACCAGAACGACAGGCCGTGAAATATGGGACCACATCGATGCGCCATGGCTGCCACTTCGGGCACGAAATGGCGCGTTGATGCCCCTGTTTTGGGACCTTACCTTGAAGGCAGCTATTGCAGGCAAGCGCTGGAGCACCGGAGCCGGGTCAAGCTTCAGAATGCGGCACAGGCTGGAGGCCAGAGCGCGCGCAAAAACAGGATCCAGCAACTGATCAAACTGATCTTTCTCCAGCGCCTGCAGCTTTTTGACCGGAACCTTCAGCAAGGCAGCCAGCGTGTCGATATCGAGCCCCTGAGACTGCCTGGCTTCACGAAGCAGTGCGCCGGCAGTGTCTTGCCCCGCCGCGCCTTGATTCAAACGGCGGCCAGAGTCGAGCGTTCCTGTGTCAGAGGGCTCATGCTGCACGGCTTCATACTCACTCATTGAACAGACCTTTTTCATAAGCGGCAGTCTCGGGAGACTGCGCAAAACGTTTTTTCAGCTGACCGGCCAATTGCGCCACGGCCTCTTGATTGTTGAGCTTTCGCTCGGTTTTGATGCCCAGCCAGAGTGTCTGGGCATTGGCCTGCTCGCTGTTGTTCAGGCGGCGGATATAAAACTGGGCCCGGGTCAGATCACCGCGCGCATACAGCAGCCTGGACAGGTTGTAACCCGTCACCGGGTTGCCTGCATCCAGCTCATAGGAGTGCATCAGGCTTTGCTCAGCCTCAGTGGTCTGACCCGCGTTCACCTGGCAAACGCCCAAAGCCATCAGGGTTTTGGCTTTATCGGTGTAGGTGGGGTTGGCCGCAGCCCGGGCAAACAACTTGAACGACTCGGCATAGCGGGATTGCTGACAAAGCAGCCAGCCATAGTTGTGCGCCACATTGGCATCGCGTGAATTGATGGCCAGTGCGCGGCGAAAACTGTCTTCAGCGAGCGGGATGTCGTTGAGCCGCATGTACACCAGTCCACGCAGGTTGTAGGCTTCGACAAAACTCGGATCGGTCGCCAGTGACTGCTTGATTTCATCAAGCGCGACCTTGGTCTGGCCTTGTTCAAAATAACCGGTGGCCAGTTCAACGCGCAACCGTGCGCGACGACGCTGATCGGTTTCATCAGAATCGGTGATCAGGTCAGCCATGTTGCCGGACGCTCCCGTCATGCCGGGCTGGTTCGCGCAGCCTGATAACAGCACGGCGCCCCAGCAGGCGGCTATCCAGAACAGACTGGAAACAGTCCTCATGCGGTGCTCCCCTTGACAACCACCACCTTGATACCGCCCAGCATGCCCTGGCGCTGCGCTGCCATGCGCTGGTCAACGCCGGTACGGTCCTGCACATCGCCAGCCAGTTGGCCGCAAGCCGCATCAATGTCATCACCCCGGGTTTTACGCACGGTGGTGATGATGCCTGCATCCATCAGGATTTTGGCAAATGCCATCACCTGCGGCATTTCTGAACGGATCAATCCGGAAGCGGGAAAGGGGTTGAAAGGAATCAGGTTGAATTTGCACGACAAGCCCTTGGCGGCATGGGTCTTCATCAGCGCCACCAGCTGGCGCGCATGCTCGGGCTGGTCGTTGACGCCATCGAGCATGCAGTACTCAAAAGTGATGAAGTCGCGAGGTGCGGCCGACTGGTAACGGGTGCAAGCCTCCAGCAGTTCGGCAATCGGGTATTTCTTGTTCAGCGGAACCAGGTTGCTGCGCAGCGCGTCATTGGGCGCATGCAGCGAGACGGCAAGCGCAACCGGGCAATCCCTGGCCAGGCGGTCAATCATCGGCACAACGCCAGACGTGGACACGGTCACCCGGCGGCGCGACAAGCCATAGCCGTGGTCATCGAGCATGACCTTGAGCGCGGGAAGCAACTGGGCGTAGTTCTGCAAGGGCTCACCCATGCCCATCATGACCACATTGGAAATGACACGCTCGTCCCGGCCAAGATGTTTGCGCAGGAAATGCTCGGCAAACCACAACTGCGAAATGATTTCGCCAGTCGTCAGATTCCGGCTGAAGCCCTGGTGGCCGGTCGAGCAAAACCGGCAACCCACGGCACAGCCGGCCTGGGATGAAATGCAGAGCGTTCCGCGATCGGCTTCCGGAATGAAAACGGTTTCGATCACGTCGCCCGCGCCGACATCAAACAGCCATTTGATGGTGCCGTCAGCCGAATCGTGGCGGGATACTACCTTGAGCCCCTGAATATGGGCAGAGACGGCCAGCTTTTCGCGCAGCGCCTTTGCCAGATCAGTCATCTGCTCAAAGTCGGAGGCGCCTTTCTGGTGAATCCAGCGAAACAGCTGGGTCGCGCGAAAGCGCTTCTGGCCGAGCTGTTCACAAAAGGCAGCCAAGCCTTCCAGATCGTAGTCAAGAAGGTTGGTTGTCATCGCAGCGTGCGAAACCTTGAGTCGCCCAACACAAGCGACGACCCGGATGAGGGGTGACAAAGCATGGGGACGGACCTCATTAACGTGGGTAAACGTTCATGCCCGCAAAGAAGAAAGCGATTTCTTCCTTGGCGGTTTCGACGGCATCGGAACCATGGACGGCATTGGCATCGATGCTGTCGGCGAAATCGGCGCGAATGGTGCCGGCGTCAGCTTTCTTCGGATCGGTAGCGCCCATCAGGTCACGGTTTTTGAGCACAGCGCCCTCGCCTTCCAGCGCCTGGATCATCACAGGGCCGGAAATCATGAACGAAACCAGATCCTTGAAGAAAGGACGCTCTTTATGCACGGCGTAAAAAGCTTCGGCTTCGCCTTGCGACAGGTGAGCCATTTTGGCAGCGACGACCTTCAGGCCGGCAGCTTCAAAACGGGCGTAGATTTGACCAATCACATTTTTGGCGACTGCGTCAGGCTTGATGATGGAGAGTGTGCGTTCGATGGCCATGAGTTTTCCTTGGGACGAGAGTTATTGAATTTTTAAATTATTCAAGGGCTGAATAAAGCCCATGATTTTAACCTGCAGGCTTGCCCTTCCAGAGCAACCCTGCGAAATGGCGTACTTAAGACAGCCTTAGCGATTTCCGCCGCGGTTGCCGCCACCACGATTTCCGCCCGTATTACCGCCATTGCGGCGCGGACCGTTGCTGCTGCCGCCACCGCCGCCCGCATTGCCGCCACCGCCGCCACGGCGCTGACCCTGGTCCTGCCGCTGCCGGGTGAAGGTATCGGCGCCGATATAGCCAAATGAGGTTTTCATCGGATCGGGTTGACTGCCGCCAGCCGATTTGTCGCTGCGCGGACCACGGTCATCGCGTCGTTTCGGCCCTTGCTGACCACCCGCACCGGACTGACCAAAGCGCGCACCCGGGCCAGCATTGCCGCCCTGGCTGCGGCCCCTGCCGCCGGCCCCGCCACCGACACCATGGCGATTGCCTCGCGGCGCTGAATCTGTCCGGTTCATCGGCGGCTGCGAATCATCCCGTGGCAGCTGCGCACCGCTTTGCCCTGCGTCTGGATGACGTGGCCGAGCGGCGCCACCGCGGGGACGATCGTTTCCGCGGGGACCACGGCGTTGTGGTGTTCCCCCCTCACCGCCAGGCTGACCCGGACTCCCCCCTTCGCCTCGGGGGTCAGGGCGAGATTCAGAGCGGCTTACCGCGCTGGTCAGCGCATAAATATCATTCTCGTCCAGTTCGACAAACGCGCCCCGCTTGAGTCCTCGCGGCAGCACCATGGCACCGTAGCGGATACGGATGAGACGACTCACCGCATGCCCCACGGCTTCAAACATGCGGCGCACCTCGCGGTTGCGCCCTTCTGAAATCGTGACCCGGTACCAGCAATTGGCGCCTTCGCCGCCACCGGCTTCGATCGAGCCGAACTGCGCCACGCCATCGTCGAGCGTCACGCCGTCGAGCAAGCGTTTTTTCTCTTCATTGTTCAGCGCACCGAGCACCCGCACGGCATATTCACGCTCCAGCCCGAAACGGGGATGCATCAGCTTGTTGGCCAGTTCACCGGAACTGGTCAAGAGCAGCAAGCCTTCGGTATTCAGATCCAGCCGGCCGACAGACTGCCATTTGCCCTGAAAGAGCTTGGGCAAGCGCCGGAATACCGTCGGACGGTTTTGCGGATCGTCGTGCGTGACCACCTCGCCAGCAGGCTTGTGGTAGGCAATCACACGCGGCGGTGGCGGATTAATATTCACCCGAATCGGCTTGCCATTGACCTTGACGGTATCGCCAAACTGGATGCGTTGCCCAATGTGCGCGGGCTCGGCATTGACTGAAATCCGGCCCTCGAGAATCAGCTGTTCCATTTCCAGACGCGAACCCAGTCCAGCCTGGGCCAACACTTTGTGCAACTTGGGGCTTTCGGGCTGCGGCGACAACACGCGCTTGGGCAGATCGATCGCCACATCTTCTTCATCAGCATCAAACTGACCGGTGACCACGTCTTCGAAACGGATCGTGGCCGGCACAGGTTTCGCTCCACGTCGCTTGCCACCTGATTGCCGCAATGAAACTTCTCCAGCCTCACCGGGAACGATCAAATCAGGACCTGCCTGCACAGTTGGCTCAGGCGCTAGAGCCTTGTTCAATTCATTTTCTGGCACAGGTGGGGTCTCGGTGGCGGGGGTGTCTTGTGGGTTCATGCTTTTACATTCATTCATGTGGATAGCTGGCGTACGGATTACTGCGGGTCATGTTCAGGACTTTTGCCGGGAGGGGGGTGCCAAGTCCTCCAAAACTATTGAATTTTGCAACGCTGGCGGCGTTCCAGCAGCGTCGCTGCTGACTGCATCCGGCATGCCCAGCTCAAACTGTTCAAACGTCGCCATCTGTGCGGATGTACTGTCCATCGCCGGAAGTTCGGCCAGGGATTGAACTCCCAGATCATCGAGAAACTGGCGTGTCGTGGCATACAGCGCTGGCCGGCCAACGGTTTCCCGGTGACCGATCACCTCCACCCAGCCTCTATCCTCCAGTTGCTTCAGAAGCAGACTGTTGATCGTAACGCCGCGAATGTCCTCCATATCGCCCCGCGTCACGGGTTGCCGGTAAGCAATGATGGCCAGCGTTTCAAGGGTAGCCCGACTGTAACGGGGCGGCTTTTCAGGATGGAGCCGATCCAGATACTCACGCATGTCTGGCCGGCTTTGAAAGCGCCAGCCACTGGCCACATGCACCAGCTCCACGCCACGGCCTGACCAGTCGTTCTGCAACTCCGCAAGCATCAGCTTGAGGCTATCGGCAGCGAGACCCCCGTTAAACAAAACACCTAGTTCGCGCAAGGTAAGCGGTTGCTGCGCGCAAATGAGGGCTGTTTCGAGGATGCGCTTCGCATCCGTCGTATTCATGATTGGTCGTTCCGAAAAAGGCAGGAAGAAGGCGGGGAAAAGCGCATTTGTCAGCGCGTTGCATCCATGCTGGCTCTTCCCTGATCAGGGGCGCCATGTTGCGGGTAGCAGAAAACTACTGGGCTTGATTGTATCTCAGGCCAAAATCTGCAATAGCCGCCTGCATATCGGGCGGAGGCAATGACCTGAACTCCATCATGGCGCCTGTCACCGGATGCGCAAACGCCAGCCGGCACGCATGCAGCGCCTGGCGCTGCAAGTCGCCCGCCATGGCGCCGCCATACAACTCATCCGACACCAGTGGATGCCCCAAAAACGCCATGTGAACCCGGATTTGATGGGTACGGCCAGTATGCAGCTTGCATTTGACCAGGCAATGTTTTTCCGAATTGTCCAGCAGCGAAATCACCGTAGAGGCGGTCTTGCCTGAATTTTTCTCCAGATCAACCACCGCCATGCGCAGCCGGTTGCGGGGATCTCGCCCCACCGGTGCTTCGACCTGTCGGGTTTTAGCGCCATTCCATGCGCCATGGGCGAGTGCAATGTACTCTCTGCTGACGCTGCGGGCCGCAATCATGCCGACGAGCTGATCCATCGTCTGCCGCTGGCGCGCCACCACCATCAGGCCGCTGGTGTCTTTGTCAAGGCGGTGCACGATTCCGGCACGCGGCATAAAAGAAGCCTGCAGGTCATGCGCCAACAAGCCGTTGAGCAAGGTGCCGCTCCAGTTGCCGGGTGCGGGGTGCACCACCAGTCCTGCAGGCTTGTTGATAACGAGAAGATGGCTGTCTTCATAAACGATGTCCAGCGCCATCGCTTCAGGTTTGAAAGCCTGGCTTTGAGGTGTTGGCCGCAGCTCGATGGTGAGCTCATCGCCAGCCTTGACCTTCAAGGAAGTTTTGATGGCTTTGAGGCCCTTGACCAGCACTCCCCCGGCCTCGATCAATTGCTGAAGATAACTGCGCGAGAACTCCGGCACCAGACCCGCCAGCGCTTTGTCGAGGCGACTGCCATGGCTTTGGGCGGGAACGCTGACACGCCGCAATTCGAATTCAGCACCGGCCTCGGCCTCATCCTGTGCTTCGTCCGCCGGCGAATTGGCATCAACGCTGCCCGATATAATAAATTTGCTCAGTTCTGAATCAGTCATCAAGAAGGTCGATTGCTATGTTTTCCACCAAATTATCGGTTGTTCCGAAAGCATCGCCGCTTGTGGCCGCCGTTTGCGCATTGGTAGTTGTTGTATCGGGTTGCTCAAGCACCCCTGCGCCGGATAAAACGGCGACCTGGAGTCCGAACAAAATTTACGCCGAAGCCAAGGATGAAGCGAGTTCCGGCGCTTACGACAAGGCGATTCCACTTTACGAAAAGCTCGAAGGCCGTGCTGCCGGAACGCCTCTGGCGCAGCAAGCGCAAATCGACAAGGCGTACGCCCAGTATAAAGGCGGCGAACAAGCCCAGGCCCTTGCCACGCTGAACCGGTTCATGAAACTTCATCCGGCCAGCCCGGCCATGGACTATGCCCTTTACCTCAAAGGCTTGGTGAACTTCAATGACAACCTGGGCCTTTTCGGCTCCATCTCGCGCCAGGACTTGTCGCAGCGCGACCAGAATGCGGCGAAAGAATCATTTGAATCTTTCAAGGAACTGGTGACGCGCTTCCCGGATTCTCGCTATGCGCCGGATTCGAGCCTGCGCATGAACTACATCGTCAATTCATTGGCGCAATCCGAAGTTCATGTTGCCCGCTACTATTATTCACGCGGCGCTTATGTTGCCGCCATCAATCGTGCACAAAGTGCCATTGCCGACTACCGCGACGTTCCAGCGCTTGAAGAAGCCACCTTCATCCTCTACAAATCCTACGATGCGCTGGGAATGACCGAACTGCGTGATGACACCCTCCGCATCATGAAAAAGAGCTATCCGCAAAGCCAGTACATGAGCAAAGGCCTCAAGGCTGCAGACAATCCCTGGTACAAGTTCTGGTAAGACTTGCCAGCCGGTTCATCAAAGCCTGCTCCGAGGCCAGTCTTTGCATCGGTGGCAGTGCCCTAAGAAGCCGCCGCCCATATCCCATCGAAACCAGACGGCTGTCACAAACCACCAGAACACCCTGATCGGTTTCCCGGCGTATCAGTCGGCCGGCGCCCTGCTTGAGCGCCACGGCAGCTTCGGGCAGGAAGTAATCGACAAATGCACTTCGTCCTTGCGACTCCAGCAATTTTGAACGTGCCTCGGCCAGAGGATCGTTGAGGGGCGGAAAAGGCAGTTTGTCAATGATGACCAGTTGAAGCGCAGCGCCAGGCACGTCAATCCCCTCCCAGAATGATGCCGATGCCACCAGGATGCAGCCTTTGCCGCCCAGCGAATCTCCCTCGCGGAAGCGTTCAATCAGGGCGCGCTTGGGCATTTCGCCCTGCACCAGAACCTGCAACTCTCCCGACTGCCCGAAAGCGGCATGGAGCGCTTCGCCAATCGTTCGCAAAGCGCGCAAGGTGGTTGTCAGCACCATGGTGCGTCCGCCCAGCTGACGTGACCAGACGGCCGCGCATTCGGCAACCTTCGTGGTGTGGGCAGGGTCGCCGGGCTTGGGAAAGTGGGGTGGCACATACAGAGCCGCCTGGCGTTCGTAGTCGAAAGGGCTTCCGATTCGCAGCACATCGGCCTCCTCCAGACCGCACGGCTGGGTGAACCAGCTGAGCTTTTCATCATCGCCGAGGGTGGCTGAAGTGAAAATCCAGGTTTTCACGCCTTCCCCCGATGCACCCAGCATTTTGCTTTTTACTGCGCTGGATATATCCAGTGGAGACTCGACCAGGCGCAACTGCATGCCCACATCGACCCAGCGCACGCAGCCGGGCTCGCAGGCATTGACGAAGCGTTCAACACGTTCTGCGAGCAAAGCTGCGCGTTCATGAAGCCTGACAAAATCAGGCGCAATCTCGCTGACGGTGTCAAGCGCTGTGCAAGCCTGCAGGCAGGATGCATGAACGGCCTCCAGGGCTTGCTGCCAATCCTCGGCAAGCAAGCCTTCCGGCACCGTGCCAGTCCAGCGCAGCTTGGTGCCCGGATAATGCTTGCCTGCGCACAGCCGCAACTCACGGGCCGCCCTTTCCGTGGCGCCAACCACCTCTTGCCAGTCCACCAAACCGCGTGCCAGTTGCAGCCCAGCGGCCAGCAGGTCACGGGAAAAGTCGAGCAACTGGCCGGTCGTCAGGTTGCTCCCCAGAAACTGCACACCGGTTTCGTTCAGTTGATGCGCTTCATCAAAGATGGCAATCCGTACCGAAGGCAGCAACTCTGCCACGCCCGATTCACGAACCGCCAGATCAGCGAAGAAAAGATGGTGATTGATCACCACAACGTCGGCCGCCATGGCCTCCCTGCGGGCCAGGTTGACATGGCAGGCGCGAAAACGCGGGCATTGCGAGCCCAGGCAATTGTCCCGTGTCGAGGTGACCAGGGGGATCATGGGCGAACGCTCATCAAGACCCGGGAGCTCGGCCAGATCACCGGTTCGCGTGACCTGAGACCACTGCTCGACTCTCGCCAGCGAGCGCGCCGACAACCCCTCGGGCGAATGCGTTTCCTGACGCGCCATTTCCATGCGATGAAGGCACAAATAACTACCGCGGCCTTTGAGCAAGGCGGTCCGCACCGGCAATTCAAGCGCCTCGACCAGACGCGGCAAATCGCGACCGAACAACTGGTCCTGCAAGGCTTTGGTCGCAGTAGAAATCAGGATGCGTTCACCGCTCAGCAGGGCGGGCACCAGGTAAGAAAAGGTTTTGCCGACGCCGGTGCTGGCTTCCACCACCAGAGGGCGTCCGTCCTCAATGGCATGCGTCACGGCCAGCGCCATCTCCGTTTGGCCGCTTCGTGGAACAAAATACTCGGTAGCGCGCGATAAAACGCCTCCCGCAGAAAAAGCTTCTTCGACTTCAAACGCAAGATTCATCAGGCGGGCTCTGGAGGGGTCAAGGATAATTCGAGACGCGAAATCCTGTCACGAAGTTGAAGGCGGCGTTTTTTCAGCCGCCTGAGCAGCAGTTCGTCAATGTGCGGCGCATGGACTGCCTTGTCAGCCAGGGCATTGAGATCTGCATGTTGGATTCTGAGTTCTATCAGCAAACGTTCTGGGGAATGATGATTTAAGACCAAGGTATTTTTTCCATGTTTGCTGCTTGATAATACGTTCATTGATGCCATAAATCGAGCCTACGAAGCTTCTCATACCACACAATGACCAAAGGTTATCGAATTACAGCGTCCACGGGCATTCACAAGGGAGACCGGGACTACCAGCAGGATCAGGTCAACCTGTTGAGCCACCGTATCCACGGCTGCATGCTGGGCATCGTGGCAGATGGCATGGGTGGCCGTAGCGGCGGGCGCAAGGCATCGGACCAGGTCATGCTGACGGCCAGACAGATTTTTGATCGCTATGCACCAGAAACTGACGACGCACCGTCAATGCTCAGGCAAATCATTGAAGAAGCCCATATCGTCATCAAGCTCACCGCTATTTCTGCCGAGCAGGAACCCCACAGCACACTGGCGGCTTTCTTGATCAATCCGGGGGGCGAGTGTTACTGGGTGCATACCGGTGACTCCCGGATTTACCATTACCAGGGCAGCAAACTGGTCTACAGAACCGTGGATCATTCCTACGTGCAAACGCTGGTTGACAAAGGCGAGATCAGTGAAGACGAAGCCAACACGCATCCTCAGGCAAATATCCTCATGGGTTGTCTTGGCGCAGAAGAAGCGCCCCCCATTGCACAGCATTACATCCAGAAGTTGCAGCCAAATGATGTGCTGGTGGCCTGCAGTGACGGTGTCTGGCACTACTTCAGCGCCAGTGAAATGGGTTCCGCCCTGTCCATGCTGTCACCGCGTGAAGCAACGGAATTCCTGATCCAAAAAGCCCGATCACGCGCACGGGGGGCTGGGGACAATCTGTCGCTGGTGATTGTCAAGCTGGAGTCGCTGAGCTAAAAACGCCTATTCAGGCAAGGGTAGCGGCCTGGCTGCAGGCTTGCTCCGTTTTAGCTGATCGGCTTCGTGCTGGGCGCGCCGCTCCTGAGCCTCCTTCTGGCGCTCATTGAATTTTTTCGCTTTCCCGGCAGCCTCAGCCTGCTTGTCAGCACGCGCCTGGTTTTTGTTCTGATTCGCCAGAAGTCTTTCAGCATTTGCCGCGCGGGCAGCCTTTTCATTCGACGGGAGGCTCGTTCGCGCTTGCTGCTTGTCCTTTTCCCGCACCAGACGCTCCTGATAATCTTCTAATGCTTTGGCACGGCGTTCAGCTGCCTGCTGCTTTTTTTCAGGCGATGACTTTTCTTCGGTTTTACGGATCTGCTCTTCCCCCTTGATTCTTCGCTCCTCATCGTTCAGCGCAATCTCCTGCCGCCTGAAGTCCGCCATGGCCTCGCGCCGCCTGGCGTTGACCTTGCCCAGACAGTTATTGACCGCGAATTTTTTATAGCAAGCGGCTTCTTCTGTCAAAAAACCGGTTTCCAGCCTGCTGCGCTCAGCGCTGATGGCTGCACGCTGCGCGTCAATGTTGCCGGCCTGTTGCCCATTCAGGGCATTGGTTTGCGCACTTGCAAGGCCGCCCAGCAACAAGATGGTGAATACGAAGGGTTTCATGTCAGGGTGGTGTCCACCGTTCTGTGCTCCAGGGCAAGGAACTCCATGGACTGCATTTCGTTGAGTCGGGACACGGTGCGTGCAAACTCATGCACCAAGGGGCCTTCCGTGTACAACGCTTCCGGCGGCACCGCAGCCGACATGATCAGCTTGACCCGCCGGTCATACAACACATCCACCAGCCAGGTGAAGCGCCGGGCTTCGGAAGCCATACGCACAGGCATATAGGGAACATCGCTGAGCAGCACGGTATGGAACTGGGTTGCAATTTCCAGATAATCATTCTGGGAGCGCGGTCCTCCACACAGGGCTTTGAAGTCAAACCACACCACGCCACCCGCTTTGCGCCTGGCATGGATCTGCCTGGACTCAATCTGCAGCACTGGATTTTCATCCTGGGATGCAGCCAGGCGGTTAAAAGTTTCCGTCATTTCTGCATCTGCCTGGGAGCCTAGCGGTGAATGGTAGAGCCTGGCTTGCTCCAGGGTGCGCCTGCGGTAATCCGTTCCGTTGTCAACATTGATGACTTGCAGATGCGTCTTCAGCAGTTCAATGGCAGGCAGGATACGATCGCGATGCAGGCCATTAGGGTAAAGCTCGTCGGGATGAAAGTTGGATGTGGTGACAAATCCAACACCATTTTCAAACAGTGCGACCAGCATGCGATGAAGAATCATCGCATCGGTAATGTCTGCGACATGAAACTCGTCAAAACAGATCAATCGGTAGCGCTTCGCAATGCGCTTGCCCAACTCGTCAAGTGGGTTGGCTGTGCCCTGCAGATCCAGCAATTCCCGATGCACTTCACGCATGAACTCATGAAAGTGCAGCCGGACTTTTCGCTTGAGCGGCACAGCACCGAAAAAGCAGTCCATCAAAAAGCTTTTCCCCCGCCCTACCCCGCCGTGCATGTATACGCCACGCGGAATGGCGGGCCGGTTGATCAGCTTTTTGAAGGCATTCGACCGTTGGCCCTTGTACGCCGCCCATTCCGTGGCGCAGCGCTCCAGCGCATCAATCGCACGCAACTGCGCCGGGTCACTTGCGTAGCCCCGTGCAACGAGTTCAGCCTCATAGGCTGAACGAACCAGTTGTGACACTGCGCTTCGCGTTTTTAAAAGTTCAGCGTGCGCTTATCCACCGCCAGCGCCGCCTCTTTCGTGGCTTCGCTGAGCGACGGATGGGCATGGCAGATACGGGCGATGTCTTCGCTGCTGGCGCGGAATTCCATCGCCACGACGCATTCAGCGATCAACTCGCTGGCCATGGGTCCTACGATATGGACGCCCAGGATTTCATCGGTTGCCGCATCGGCCAGCATCTTGACCATGCCCGCGGTATCGCCCAGCGCTCTCGCCCGGCCATTGGCCATGAAGGGGAAGGTGCCGGCTTTGTAGGCACGACCTTCAGCCTTCAGCTGCTCTTCCGTCTGTCCGACCCATGCAATCTCGGGGCTGGTGTAGATCACCCAGGGAATGGTGTTGAAGTTGACATGACCATGCTGGCCGGCGATGCGCTCGGCCACGGCTACACCCTCTTCTTCTGCCTTGTGCGCCAGCATCGGGCCGCGCACGACGTCGCCGAGCGCCCACACATTGGGCAAGTTGGTCTTGCAGTCGCCGTCCACCACAATCGCACCGCGCTCATCCAGGCTCAAGCCCACGGCTTCAGGGTTCAGTCCGATGGTGTTAGCCGTGCGGCCGATGGAGATGATGAGCTTGTCAACCTCCAGCGTCTGCGCTTCACCCTTGGCATTGGCATAAGCGATGGATACGCCCTTCTTGCCATTCTTGATCTCGCCGACTTTGACGCCCAGCTCGATTTTCAAGCCTTGCTTGGTGAATGCCTTGTGCGCCTCTTTGGCGATCTGCTGATCAACCGCGCCCAGGAAGGTGGGCAACCCTTCCAGAATCGTGACCTCCGCACCAAGGCGGCGCCAGACCGAGCCCATTTCCAGACCAATCACGCCTGAGCCGATGACGCCCAGTTTCTGGGGTACCGCGCCGATGCGCAGGGCACCGTCATTGGACAAAATGTTGACTTCGTCGAAAGGCGCACCCGGCAAGGCTCGGGCATTGGAGCCGGTCGCCACAATGATGTGCTTGCCAGAGATGGTTTCCTCCGCAGCGCCTGCTACCTTGATGTCGTAGGCGCCGTCCTTGGCGGCAGCAAAAGAGGCGCGGCCGTGGAAAAAAGTGACCTTGTTCTTTTTGAACAGGTAAACGATGCCATCGTTGTTTTGCTTGACGACCGTATCCTTGCGGCCAATCATCTTGCCAACATCGAGACCCAGACCCTTCACCTCAATGCCGTGGTCGGCAAAGTGGTGGCCCGCATGCTCGAAATACTCCGAGGATTGCAGCAGCGCCTTGGAGGGAATGCAGCCCGTGTTGGTGCAGGTTCCGCCCAGGGCAGGACCGCCTTTGGCATTTTTCCATTCGTCAATGCAGGCAACGTTAAAACCCAGCTGGGCCGCACGAATGGCCGCGATGTAGCCGCCAGGACCGCCGCCGATGACGATCACGTCAAATTGTTTGGACATGTTCTTTTCCAGTAAATGGGAGGCAGGGGTACGCAGCCACATGACCACGGCCCTCTGCCCCAACAGGGTTTAAATATCGAACAGCAGGCGGGCTGGATCTTCCAGCGCCTCTTTCATGGCGACCAGACCCAGCACGGCCTCACGGCCGTCAATGATGCGGTGGTCGTAGCTCATGGCCAGGTAGTTCATCGGACGAATCACGATCTGGCCGTTTTCGACGACAGCGCGGTCTTTGGTGGCATGCACGCCCAGAATCGCGGACTGCGGCGGGTTGATGATGGGCGTTGAAAGCATCGAGCCGAAGGTGCCGCCATTGGAAATCGAGAAGGTGCCGCCGGTCATCTCTTCGATGCCCAGCTTGCCATCCTTGGCTTTCTGGCCGTATTCAGCGATTTTCTTCTCGATCTCTGCAAAGCTCATCTGATCGGCATTGCGCAAGATGGGAACGACCAGGCCGCGCGGCGAACCCACCGCAATGCCAATGTCGAAATAGCCGTGATAGACAATGTCATTGCCGTCCACCGACGCATTAAGCACCGGATACTTCTTCAGGGCATGGACCGCAGCCTTGACAAAGAAGCTCATGAAGCCGATCTTGACACCGTGCTCCTTGCTGAAGGCATCCTGGAACTTCTTGCGCATCTCCATCACCGGCGCCATGTTGACTTCGTTGAAGGTCGTCAAAATCGCGTTGGTCGATTGCGACTGCAAAAGACGCTCGGCGATGCGTGCGCGCAGGCGGCTCATGGGAACTCGCTGCTCAGGACGCTCACCCAGGTCAACCGCTTTCACCGGCGCTGCTACTTTAGGCAAGGAAGTGGTCGGTGCGCCTGTCGGGATTGCGCTGGCAACTACTGATTTAGTAGCACCGGCAGCCGTAGCACCCAGAACATCACCCTTGGTGACACGGCCATCCTTGCCAGTTCCGGGAACACTGCCTGCCGCCAGCTTGTTGTCCGCCATCAACTTGGCAGCGGAAGGCATGGGCACACCGGCCATGGAAGCGCCTGTTGCAGCAGGAGCCGTTGCTGCCACCGATGCGCTTGCTGCAGCTGGCGCAGCAGCAGCGGGTGCCGTTGCGCCTGCCTTGCCTTCGGTATCGATTTTTGCAATCACCTGGTCCGACACCACCGTGCCGCCATCGGCGACCACCAGTTCAACCAGCACGCCGGCTGAGGGCGCTGGTACTTCAAGGACAACCTTGTCGGTTTCGATTTCAATCAGGATTTCGTCAACTGCAATTGCGTCGCCGACCTTCTTTTTCCATTGCAGCATGGTGGCTTCGGCCACGGACTCGGACAACTGGGGAACTTTAACTTCTACGATAGCCATTTTGATTCTTTCGAGTGTTTTCTTGTATTTCAGGAAGTGACTTGACCTTTATTTGGTCAGGACAAAACCTTTCAACTTGGAAAATGCGCCATCCACCAGCGCCTTTTGCTGTTCCTGATGCAGATGCGAATAACCGACGGCGGGAGAAGC
>JBDSZF010000010.1:0-16246 GCA_039925285.1 Polaromonas sp. | reverse complement strand
GTTTGAAGTGCGGCATCGTTGGCTTGCCTAACGTCGGAAAATCCACCCTGTTTAACGCGTTGACCAAAGCGGGCATCGCGGCGGAAAACTACCCTTTTTGCACCATCGAGCCCAATGTGGGCATCGTGGAAGTGCCTGACGCGCGGCTTGATGCGCTGTCGGCCATCGTCAATCCGCAAAAGGTCCAGCGCGCGATTGTCGAGTTCGTGGACATTGCCGGCCTGGTCGCCGGCGCCAGCACCGGCGAGGGCCTGGGCAACAAGTTCCTGGCCCACATCCGTGAAACCGACGCCATCGTCAACGTCGTGCGCTGCTTTGAGGATGACAACGTGATCCACGTCGCCGGCAAGGTCGATCCGATCAACGACATCGAAGTGATCCAGACCGAACTCTGTCTGGCCGACCTGTTCGCGGTCGAAAAAGCCCTGCACCGGGTGACCAAGCTGGCCCGCTCGGGCGACAAGGAGTCCATCAAACTGGTGGCCATCCTGGAGAAGTGCCAGGCCGCGCTCAATCAGGCCAGGCCGGTGCGCACGATTGAATTCAGCAAGGAAGAGCAGCCGCTGCTGCAGCAGTTTTTCCTGATCACCGCCAAGCCTGCGATGTTCGTCGCCAATGTGGCCGAGGACGGTTTCGAGAACAACCCCTTCCTGGATCGCCTGAAGGTTTTCGCCGAATCGCAAAATGCGCCAGTGGTGGCCATCAGCGCCAAGCTGGAAGCCGAGATGGCCGAGATGAGCGACGAAGACCGCCAGATGTTCCTCGAAGAACTGGGCCAGACCGAGCCGGGCCTGAACCGCCTGATCCGCGCCGCCTACAAGCTGCTCGGGCTGCAGACCTACTTCACCGCCGGCGTGAAGGAAGTGCGCGCCTGGACCATTCATGTCGGCGACACCGGCCCGCAGGCGGCTGGCGTGATTCACACCGATTTCGAGAAGGGCTACATCCGCGCCCAGACCATCGCCTATGACGACTTCATCACCTACAAGGGCGAGCAGGGTGCCAAGGACGCAGGCAAGATGCGCGCCGAAGGCAAGGAATACGTCGTCAAGGATGGCGATGTGATGAATTTCCTGTTCAGCTCTTGATCGCTGCTGCGATGACCGAACCGGTTCGCCTTGCCAAACGACTCGCCGAAATGCTGGCCTGTTCTCGCCGCGAGGCCGAGCAGTACATCGAAGGCGGCTGGGTCACGGTGGATGGCGTCGTGGTCGAAGAGCCTCAATTTCGCGTCGATAACCAGGCGATTGTGCTGTTGCCCGGCGCCAGCCTGCTGGCGCTGACGCCGGTGACGATTCTGCTGCACAAGCCGGCGGGCTACGAAGCCAGCGACGCGCCGATGGATGGCCATGCCGCCGCCGCAAAGACCGCAGCGCAACTGCTGACAGCGGCCAACCACGCGTCCGACGACCGTTCGGGCATCCGTCCGCTTAAAAAGCATTTTTCCAGTTCCGAACTGGTCACGCCGCTGGCCACGGCAGCCAGCGGCCTGGTGGTGTTTAGCGGTGACTGGCGCGTGGCGCGCAAGCTGCGCGAAGACGCCCGCGTGCTCGAGCATGAGGTGGTGGTCGAGGTCAGCGGCGAGATCAAGCCCGGCGGCTTGGCGCGCCTGAACCGCATCGACCACGGTTTCACCTACAGGGGCGCATTGTTGCCGCCGGCCAAGGTGAGCTGGCAGAGCGAAACCCGGCTGCGCTTTGCGCTCAAGGGCGAGGTGCCAGGCCAGATTGCCTACATGTGCGACAGCGTCGGGCTCAAGATCGAGGCGATGAAGCGGCTGCGCGTCGGCCGCATGTCCCTGAGCCAGTTGCAGCCGGGGCAGTGGCGTTACCTGATGCCCTACGAGCGGTTTTAATTGCCAATAATGCCCGGAAACGCCCAGATCAGGCTGCCGGTCATCAAAAAATAGCGCATGAATTTGCCGATCGCCATGTAGGCCAGGCAGGGCCAGAACGGAAACTTGAGCCAGCCGGCTACTGCGCACAGCGGGTCGCCCACGACCGGCAGCCAGGCCAGCAGGCAGGCCTTGGGGCCGAGTTTTTCCAGCCACCGCACTGCGCGGCCGTGGTGGGATGAATGGCTGTATTTGTCGGCCACCTTGTGCGCGCCGTAACCCATCCACCAGTCCAGCGCGCCGCCCAGCGTGTTGCCGACGGTGGCTACCATGACAGCGGGCCAGAACATCGCCGGATTGAGCTTGACGAGGCCGAACACCACGGGCTCTGAGCCCAGCGGCAGCAAGGTGGCCGAGATGAAGGACACGATAAATACCGTGCTGAGCCCGAATTCAGGCAGGGCGAGCAGTTCGATCAGGTGTTGTATCCAGGCTTCCATAGGGGCTTGAGTATAGGCAAGGGACGGCCAGGAATTATCTGTCCTGCGTTTACAAATTCCCGTCCGGATTTCAATTGCTGAAATTTTGGGCAGCTACAATCATGCCTCCTTTTTCGGCACCCCCTCACGCTCCCACTTCCCATGAACATCGGTCCCTATGCTTTGGCAAACAATGTGTTTGTCGCGCCCATGGCCGGCGTGACGGACCGGCCGTTCCGCCAACTCTGTAAAAAGCTCGGTGCCGGTTATGCGGTCAGCGAGATGGTGACGTCGCGCCGCGATTTGTGGGACACGCTCAAAACCTCGCGCCGTGCCAACCATGAAGGCGAAGTCGCGCCGATTGCGGTGCAGATCGCCGGCACCGATGCGCAGATGATGGCCGAGGCCGCAGCCTACAACCTGGACCGCGGCGCCCAGATCATCGACATCAACATGGGCTGCCCGGCCAAGAAGGTCTGCAACAAATGGGCCGGCTCCGCGCTGATGCAGGATGAAACCCTGGCGCTGCAGATCATTGAGGCGGTGGTGGCCGCCTGCGCGCCGCACGGCGTCCCGGTGACGCTCAAGATGCGCACCGGCTGGGCGCAAAGCCACAAAAATGCCCTGACGATTGCGCGTGCCGCCGAAAGCGCCGGCGTGCAGATGATTGCCGTGCATGGCCGCACCCGAGAGCAGGGCTATAAAGGCCTGGCTGAATACGACACGATGGCTGAGGTGAAGGCCGCGCTGCGGATCCCGGTGGTGGCCAATGGCGACATCAGCAGTCCTGAAAAAGCCCGCGACGTGCTGGCCTACACGGGTGCCGATGCGGTGATGATTGGCCGCGCCGCGCAGGGCCGGCCGTGGATTTTCCGCGAACTGACGCATTTCATGGCCACCGGCACCCACCTGGCGTCGCCGCTGGTGGCAGACGTCAAGCGCCTGCTGCTGGACCATTTGCTCGACCATTACGCACTGTATGGCGAATTTACCGGCGTGCGCACGGCGCGCAAGCATATTGGCTGGTATGTCAAAACCTTGCCGGGCGGAGAAGCGTTTCGCGCCCGGATGAACCTGCTGGAGGATTGCCAGGCGCAGCTTCAGGCCGTGAGTGAGTTTTTTGACGGCCTGGGCGACTGCATGGACCGTATCCCGGCCAGTGCCGATGGCCAGGACGCCTCGGTACATCTACCTGTGAACAACGATAAAAAGAAGGAGGAAGCTGCACTATGAGCAAAATCAATCTGGAAGAGTGTGTCCGTTCCAGCCTGGAAGGCTATTTCACCGACCTCGGCGGCACCGAGCCTGATGGCATGTACGACATGATGGTCCGCGTGGTTGAAAAACCGCTGCTCGAAGTGGTCATGCAGCATGCCGAGCAAAACCAGTCACGCGCGGCTGAATGGCTGGGCCTGAACCGCAACACATTGCGCAAAAAACTGGTCGAGCACAAGCTCATCAAATAGGCCTGCAGCCCATTTCATTTTTTTTTGTTATCCGAATTTTTCCGAACCCGCATCCCTACCAAAAGACACCTCATGAACGCTCTGATTTCCGTTTCCGACAAGACCGGCATCCTTGAATTTTCCCAGGCGCTGCACGCGCTGGGCATCAAGCTGCTGTCCACCGGCGGCACCGCCAAACTGCTGGCCGATGCCGGCCTGCCCGTGACCGAAGTGGCCGACCACACCGGTTTCCCGGAAATGCTCGACGGCCGCGTCAAGACGCTGCACCCGAAAATCCACGGCGGCCTGCTGGCCCGGCGCGATCTGCCCGAGCACATGGCGGCCCTGGCAACCCACGGCATTGACACCATCGACCTGCTGGTGGTCAATCTCTACCCGTTCGAAGCCACGGTGGCCAAGCCCGGCTGCACGCTGGAAGACGCGATTGAAAACATCGACATCGGCGGCCCTGCCATGGTGCGTTCGGCGGCCAAGAACTGGAAAGACGTCGGCGTTCTGACCGATGCGTCGCAATACGCCGGCGTGCTGGCCGAACTCAAGGCCGGCGGCAAGCTGACCGACGCCACCAAGTTTGCCCTGTCGGTGGCAGCCTTCAACCGCATCAGCCAGTACGACGGCGCGATCAGCGACTACCTGTCGTCGGTCACTTTCGACGCCGAAAAGCTCTCGGCCGCCTATGTGCCCGAGCGCGCGCTGTTTCCCGGCCAGTCCAATAGCCAGTTCACCAAGCTGCAGGACCTGCGCTACGGCGAAAACTCGCACCAGCAGGCCGCGCTGTACCGCGATCTGTACCCCGCGCCGGGCTCGCTGGTCACGGCCCGGCAGCTGCAGGGCAAGGAACTGTCGTACAACAACATCGCCGACGCAGACGCGGCCTGGGAATGCGTCAAGAGCTTCACCACTGACGCCAAAGGCGGACTTGAACAGTCAGCGGCCTGCGTCATCGTCAAGCATGCCAACCCCTGCGGCGTGGCCGTGGGTGCCGATGCGCTGGAAGCCTACAGCAAGGCCTTCAAGACCGACCCGACTTCGGCCTTTGGCGGCATCATTGCCCTGAACTGCCCGCTGGACGAGCGCGCCGCGCTGCAGATTTCGAAGCAGTTCGTCGAAGTGCTGATGGCGCCTGGCTTCACGCCCGAGGCGCTGGAAGTGTTCAAGTCCAAGGTCAATGTGCGGATTTTGCAGATCGACCTGCCGGCTGGCGGCGACACCGCCTGGAAGCAGGGGCGCAACCTGATCGACATCAAGCGCGTCGGCTCGGGTCTCTTGATGCAGACCGCCGACAACCACGAGCTGGCCCTGGCCGACCTGAAGGTCGTCAGCAAGCTGCAGCCTACGCCGGCCCAGCTGCAGGATCTGCTGTTTGCCTGGAAAGTCGCCAAGTACGTCAAGTCCAACGCCATCGTGTTCTGCGCCGATGGCATGACCATGGGCGTGGGCGCCGGCCAGATGAGCCGGCTCGATTCAGCCCGTATTGCCAGCATCAAGGCCGAACACGCCGGTCTGTCGCTCAAGGGGACGGCGGTCGCGAGCGACGCCTTCTTCCCGTTCCGCGACGGCCTGGATGTGGTGGTGGATGCGGGCGCGAGCTGCGTGATTCAGCCGGGCGGTTCGATGCGCGATCAGGAAGTGATTGACGCTGCGAATGAGCGCGGCGTGGTCATGGTGCTGAGCGGCGTGCGCCACTTCCGTCATTGATGTGGGCGTCAGTGCGCAAGTCGCGCTGAAGTAAAAAAGCGGCATCGGCCGCTTTTTTATAATAAATCAGCCTTTTGCGCAAGGTGGATATGCATAGAATGCTATTTTATTAATAGCAAACTAAGGCGCCGGGATGATTCCGCCCAAGCCTGCGTTCACGTTCAGCAGCCCGCGAAAAACCGGGCTGCGGCGTCCACTGTGGCGGCTATGTCTTCAGCGGTGTGGGCCGCGCTGACAAAGCCTGCTTCATAGAGCGCCGGCGCGTAATACACGCCGCTGTCGAGCATGGCGTGAAAAAAGCGGTTGAAGGCCGGGCTGTCGGTCTTCATGACCTGGGGATAGTTCTGCGGCAGCGTGTCCAGCAGGAAAAAGCCGAACATGCCGCCTTCGCTGTCGCCGCAAAACGGCACGCCCGCTTGCGCCGCTGCCTGCGTCAGGCCTTCGACGAGGCTGCGCGTGCGATCGCCCAGCGTGTCGTAAAAACCGGGTTTCTGGATTTCCCGCAGCGTCGCCAGGCCGCAGGCGGTGGCCACCGGATTGCCCGACAGTGTTCCGGCCTGGTAGACCCCGCCCAGGGGCGCCAGGTGTTCCATCACGGCGCGCGTGCCGCCAAAAGCCGCCATCGGCATGCCGCCGCCAATCACCTTGCCCAGCGCGGTCATGTCGGGTTTGAAACCGGGAATGCTTTGGGCGTAGACGCTTTGCGCGCCGCCCAGTGCCACCCGAAAACCCGTCATGACTTCATCAAACACCAGCAGCGCGCCGTATTGCGTGCAGAGTTCGCGGCAGCGCTTGATGAAGGGAACACTGGCCCGCACAAAGTTCATGTTGCCCGCAATCGGCTCGATCATCAGGCAGGCAATGTCCTGGCCATGCAGGGAAAAGGCGTCTTCCAACTGGGCGATGTGGTTGTATTCGAGCACCAGCGTGTGCTGCACCACTTCAGGCGGAACGCCGGCGCTGGTCGGGCTGCCAAAGGTGGCCAGGCCCGAGCCGGCCTTGACCAGCAGCGCATCGGAATGACCGTGGTAGCAGCCTTCGAACTTGATGATCTTGTTGCGCCCGGTGGCGCCGCGCGCCAGCCGGATCACGCTCATCGTCGCCTCGGTGCCGGAACTGACCAGCCGCACCATCTCGATGGACGGCACGAGCTTGACGATTTCCTCGGCCAGCTCCACTTCGCGCTCGGTTGGCGCGCCGTAGGAAAAACCTTCAAGGACGGCTTTCTGGACGGCTTCAACGACTGCTGGATGGCCGTGGCCAAGAATCATCGGTCCCCACGAGCCGATGTAGTCAATGTAGCGCTGGCCGTCGGCGTCCCAGAAGTAGGCACCCTGGGCGCGATGTACAAAACGTGGCGTTCCACCCACGGCCTTGAAAGCCCGTACCGGCGAATTGACACCGCCAGGTATCAGCTTTTGGGCGCGAGCGAACAGGGCGGCGTTGCGGGATGTCGTTGAGGCAAGGACGGGCTTAATGTTTGGTTGTTCCATTAGGAGGGAGTTCAAAAGGTGGATTGGAAATCAGGTCGGCATCGTCGTTGCCCGGAAGTTCGGCATCGGCGGCTTCATCTTCAGCTTCTTCATCAAGCTCGGCCTGTGCCCAGAACAGGCGATCCGGCACGATATGGCCCATGCCGGGATGAAAACCGGCATCCAGGCTGTGGTCCAGATAGGTCAGTGCTTCGGCGGTGGCTGCCTGCAGGTCATGGCCATTGGCCAGCAAGGCGCACAGCGCCCCCGACAGTGTTTCTCCGGCACCTTCGAAGACCGCCTCAAAGCGTTCAAACTTTTCGCTGTACAGAACGGCTTGCGGCGTCGCCAGCACATTGTCAATGAACTGGTCGGCCAGCGGAATGCCGGTCACCAGCGTATAGGGTACGCCCAGGCTGGAGGCGGCCTTGGCAATGTCCCGGGCCGATGGATTGCGTTCGGTGGGCCAGTCGGGCAGCAGCCAGCGCCACAGGGTGCTGTGGTTTCCAATCAGGAGCGTAACCTGCGGCAGCATCAGTTCACGAAAGGCATCGAGGTAGCTGTCGATTTCGCTCTCATCCCACCAGGACAGGCTGGGCATGTAGGCGATCAGCGGCACATCTGAATAGTCGGAGGCGATTTCAGCAATGGTGCTGATGTTTTCGGGACTGCCGACAAAGCCCACATTGATCGCTGCCACCGGCATGTCTTCCAGTGCGGAGCGTGCCTGTTCGGAGACCACGTCGTCGTCAAAGGCGAAATGGTCAAGAATTTCAGCCGTGTCGCGCACATAGGTGCCTGTGACAACCGCCAGCGGGTGGGCTCCCGCCGAGGTAATGGCGGTGATGTCAGCCGTCAGGCCGCCTGCGCCGCTCGGATCATTGGCGTTGAACGACATGACGCATGCCGGCGACGCGTCGCTGTCCTCGATCTGGAGTTGCCGGCTGTCCAGTGGAGTTGTGTTGGAGTTTGCCATAGGCTTCGATTTTGCCTTGTACTCGAATTAGCAACGCCGTCTCGATACAATTGTTGCATTCTATTCAAAGGCAATTTAAGCTGTGACTCAATCAATGACTTGGATGTGTTTGATCTGTGGGTGGATTTACGACGAAGCGACAGGCGCCCCCGACCATGGGATTGCTCCCGGAACACCGTGGGCAGAAGTACCCATGAACTGGACTTGCCCCGAATGCGGAGCACGCAAAGAAGATTTTGAAATGGTTCAAATGTAAGTATTCAGGCCTTGCCCTGAACAGATCCTCAATCCGGCTCATCCGAACGCTTCGGCAACTGCAAAAAACAGGAGTAGGCACAGTGAGTATTTACAGTTCCGGACTCAAGGTATTGGTCATCGATGACAGCAATACGATCAGGCGTAGCGCCGAGATTTTCCTGAAACAGGGAGGGCATGACGTATTGCTGGCCGAGGACGGCTTTGATGCCTTGTCCAAGGTCAATGACCACGAACTCGATCTGATTTTTTGCGACATTTTGATGCCTCGCCTGGATGGCTATCAGACCTGTGCAATTATCAAGCGCAATGCAAGATTTTCGGACGTTCCTATTGTGATGCTGTCCTCCAAGGACGGCGTGTTCGACAAGGCGCGTGGCCGTATGGTGGGCTCTCAGGATTACCTGACCAAGCCTTTTACCAAAGATCAGTTGCTGCAAACCGTTCAGGCCTTGGGTGCCGTTAAACAAAAAGAAGTGCGATGACAATCAAAAAAATATTGCTCGTTGACGACTCAAAAACAGAATTGATGTTTTTGACTGATTTGTTGGTTAAAAACGGATTTGTAGTCAAGACTGCTGAAAATGCAGAAGACGCCTTTCGTCGTTTGGCGGAAGAAAAACCCGAGTTGATCCTCATGGATGTGGTTATGCCGGGGAAAAACGGATTCCAGTTGACCCGCGCCATCGCGCGTGATCCACTTTACTCCGATATTCCGATCATGCTGTGTACCAGCAAAAATCAGGAAACCGACCGGGTTTGGGGTATGCGGCAGGGCGCTCGCGACTACATTACCAAGCCGGTGGATTCCGGGGAACTGATGGCCAAGATCAAGGCGCTGGGTTGAGCTGCTGAACTAACCCAGCATGGCAAACAGACAAGCTCTTAAAGAACTACAGACGCGGCTTGCAGATCGATTGCAGCTTGCCAAGACACAAGGCGTTGCGCCTTTGTGGCTGGCGGTTGAGGCGGGGGGTAAAAAATACCTGTTTCCCCTGGCCCAGTCGGGGGAGATTTTCCCTTGGGTCAGCATTCAGACAGTTTCCTATACCCAGGCCTGGTTTTTGGGGGTGGCGAACTTGCGCGGCGGTCTTTATGGTGTGGTTGACCTGGCCAGTTATGTGAGCGGCCAGGCCTCCTTGGCCGCCAATGAGTTCGCGCGATCCGATTCACGACTGGTCTCGCTCAATAGCGCGCTTGAGGTTAATTGCGTCTTGTTGATCGACAAGCTGGCGGGACTCCGAAAGCAGGATGCCTTCATCGACTTTTCAGAACGAGAACCCGATGCCCCGGCATTTTTTGGCAACCAGTACGTTGATCTCCATGGGGCCAGCTGGCAGGAAGTCAACCTTCAACTGCTGGCACAACAAATTCATTTTTTGACCATCGCCGCCTAGCGCACTTTGTCACCCTTGTTCCACCCGAAGGCTTATCCATGTCTGCTATTGAAAATATCCAGAAGCTACTTAAAACCAGGTCAGCTCAGCCTGAAGGCAGTTTGGCTATGGCCGGTGGGGTATCGGGTGACTCTCTTGCCGCCAGCGTTTTGAATGAAGGCGCCCGGATTTCCGCAGCAGAATCCCAGCAGGAAATTTTTGCGCCTAGCAGCATGGCGATCCATGAGGGCAATGCGTGGCTCAATACTGAACTGCTGAGCCTTCCCGTGCTTGGCTTGCGAACGCTGGGTCAACACCAGAAGATTCTGCTGGGGCTGCTGGCCTTCGCAGTCATTGTCCTGGCGTCGGTGACATTTTTTGCACTCAGCAAGTCAGACCGCATCGCGCAGCAAGTGGCCGGAACTGGACAGTCGCTGATGCAGTCGCAGCGACTGGCTAAGTCCGTGTCGCAGGCACTGGTCGGCAGCGCCCAGGCCTTTCCCGATGTGCGTGAGAGTTCTGATGTGCTGGCTAAAACCGTGCGTGGAATGAAGTCTGGCGATGAGAGCCTGCGTTTGGCCGCAGTGAGCGACGCGTTGCAGCCTGAAGTGGAGAAAGTCACTCCCTGGATGGAGCGGGCCGAGCAAAACGCAAAAGTTGTATTGGGGCAGCAAGCCATCCTGATGCAGGTGGGGGAAGCGCTGCGTACCATCAATCGGCAATCTTCGGATTTGCTTGAAATCGCCGAAACCATTTCTTCGCTCAAGCTTCAGCAAAACGCCGCATCGGCAGAAATTTCAGCATCCGGCCAGCTGGTGATGCTGACGCAGCGGATTGGTAAATCTGCCAACGAATTCCTGACCCTGGAAGGCGTGAGCCCTGAAGCGGTGTTCTTGCTGGGCAAGGATCTGAATTCATTCAAGGAAATCGCCCAAGGTCTGCTCAGTGGCAACCCGGAATTGCGCCTGACTGCATCCAAGGACCCGCAGACGCGCGAGCGCCTCGAAGCCCTGCTGGCGCTTTATGAGAAGACGCGCGTGCAGGCGGGTGCGATTTTGGGTAATTTGCAGGGTCTGGTTTCAGCCCGTGAAGCGCAGGCTGCCATCATTGCAGACAGTGAGCCTTTGCGCCGTGACCTTGAGGATTTGCAGGGCAAGCTGTCTTCCCAAACGGGTCTGGGTGCCGGTGCATTGGCAACCCTGGTGGTGGCTGCCCTTGTCGCTCTGTTGTGTGCCGCAGGTCTGGCCCGCCTGCAGGTGAAGGACAGTCAGAAGCGCCAGGCGATGGCCGAGGGCCAGCGGCAGGATGCCAAAAGCCAGGAGCAGGATGCCAAGCGCGTCAATGATGCCAACCAGGCCGCTATTTTGCGATTGATGAATGAATTGCAGACAGTGGCTGAAGGCGATCTCACGCAGGAAGCGACCGTGACCGAAGACATTACAGGCGCTATTGCCGACTCCGTGAACTATACGGTGGAAGAGTTGCGCCAGCTGGTGGGCAACGTGCAAAGCACGGTAACCCGGGTGGCGCAGACGACAGCGCAGGTGGAAAACACTTCCACGGAACTGCTGGCCGCATCAACCCAGCAGCTGCGCGAGATTCGCGAAACCGGCCAGTCCGTGGTCGATATGGCCTCGCGAATCAACGAAGTGTCCACACAGGCGCAGGAGTCTTCCCTGGTGGCGCGTCAGTCACTGACCGCTGCCGAGTCCGGCTTGCAGGCAGTGCAAGATGCCATCGGGGGTATGAATTCCATCCGCGACCAGATTCAGGAAACCTCCAAACGTATCAAGCGTCTGGGTGAATCCTCCCAGGAAATTGGTGAAATTACCGAGCTGATTTCGGATATTACCGAGCAAACCAATGTGCTGGCGCTCAATGCTGCCATTCAGGCCGCATCAGCGGGTGAAGCCGGACGGGGCTTCTCGGTGGTGGCTGAAGAAGTGCAGCGGCTGGCAGAACGTTCTGCCGATGCAACGCGCCAGATCTCGGCGCTGGTCAAAGCCATTCAGACCGATACCCAGGACGCCGTAGCCGCCATGGAGCGTTCGACGCAGGGTGTGGTCGAGGGGGCGAAACTGTCCGACAGTGCGGGCACCGCACTGACCGAGATTGATCAGGTGTCTCGTCATCTTGCGGATCTGATCGAGCAGATTTCCGACTCTGCCTCCAGGGAAGCTGCATCGGCCAATGTGGTGGCAGAAAACATCCAGCATATTTTTGTGGTGACGGAGCAAACCGGAGAAGGTACCCGTTCCACGGCGCAGCAGGTGCGTGCGCTCTCCCGCATAGCGGAAGAGCTCCGGCAATCGGTGTCGCGATTCAAAATTGCATGACTTTCTTGCCTGATGCCCTGACTGCGAACTCCAATTCCTGAACCTGTCTGTTATTTATGCACTCCATGGTCACGAATTCAACCGCCGCCGAACCCGCTGTTTCCATGCATGACCTGGGCCCGCTGGCTTGGGTGCTCGACGAGCTTCGCAAGTCGCTGGAGGGGGCTTCCAAGGCACTCAAGCGTTTTGCGTGGGATGCCGACATAGCCCGGGGTTCCGATCTGGCAGCGATAGATGCCAGCCAATTGCGCATCGCACGGCAGCAACTTCATCAGGCTGTCGGCGCACTCGAGGTGGTTGGCCTGACGCAGCCTGCACTGCTGCTGCGGGCCATGGAAGCGGCCGTGCAAAAGTTTATACAGCAACCCGAGCTTTGCAGTCAGAATGCGGTTGCCAAAATCGAATACGCCAGTTTTGCGCTGACGGAATACCTCCAGGCGGTACTGGCAGACAAGCCGGTTTCTGCCGTGTCCTTGTTTCCACAATACCGCGATGTTCAGGAACTGGTGCGGGCCGACCGCATCCACCCCGCCGATTTGTGGTCCTGCGAATGGCGATGGCTGGAGCCGCAACTGTCGGTGTCGCCACAGATCCGTCCTTACGACGCTGATGCGCGCGCCTCTCTGGATCAGTCGGTCCTTCAACTCATGAAGGGCAAAGCCCCGCAAGCAGCCAGAAGCCTCAGGGATTTGAGCCTCGGATTTGCAGCCAATCAGACCGAACGCCAGCCGAGGATTTTCTGGCTGATTGCGGCCGCTTATTTTGAGGCGGTTGCACACAATCTGCTCGGAACGGATCTGTACGTCAGGCGCGCTGCTTCCCGGATTTTGCTGCAATACGCCTCATTGTCCAAAGGCGACATTGCCATCTCCGAACGCCTGGCGCTGGATTTGCTTTTTTTCTGTGCCCAGGCGGTTTCAAGCCGTGCCAGCGACACCCCTGCGCTGTCGGCCGTGCGCTTTACCTACGGGCTGACAGGGTTCAAGCCCGTGGATTACGAACTGGTGCAGTTTGGCCGCTTCGATCCGGCCCTGCTGGCGCAGGCGCGCAAGCGGATTGTCTCGGCCAAGGAGGCGTGGTCTTCGCTTTGCACCGGTGAGATTGCCAAACTCAAGCTGGTGGCAGATCAGTTCAGCCTTGTGGCCGACTCGTTGCGCAAACTTCATGCGCCTAGCGAACCCCTTGCGCAAGCCCTGACTCGGGCGATTGAAACGGCGCTGCGTACCGGCCAGGCACCGGCTATTGCGTTGGCTATGGAAGTGGCCACTTCGGTGCTGTATCTGGAAGCGGTATTTGAGGATCTCGATCCTGCCGATCCGCAACTGGCGCTAAGAACCGCCAGTCTGGCAGAGCGGCTTGAAGGGGTCAGAAATGGCGGGGAGCCCCAGCCGCTGCAAAGGTGGATGGAGGAGTTGTATCGCCGCGTCAGCGATAAACAGACCATGGGCAGCGTAGTGAGTGAATTACGCGTGTCTCTGGGTGAGCTTGAACAGTCGCTGGACCTGTTTTTTCGCCATCCGCAGGACAAGACAATTTTGCAGCAGGTGCCGGGACAGTTGTCCCAGATGCGCGGCGTATTGTCGGTATTGGGCCTTGATCAGGCGTCAAGAGCCATTTTGCATATGAAAGACAGCGTTGAGCAAATGCTCGACACTGAAATCGACGCGCAATTGGTGCAGGCTGCAGGTACCTTCGAGCGCCTTGGCAACAATCTGGGCGCATTGAGCTTCCTGATCGACATGCTCAATTACCAGCCTGCGCTGGCGAAAAAACTGTTCATCTACGATGAGGAAAAATACGAGCTCAAATCCATGATGGGCCGCGCGCCAGGCGCCAGTGACCCGGCTTCAAGCATCACGGTGAATAATGAGCCGCCTTGGCCTGAACTGGCTTTCGTGGTGCCGGAGCCGGAGGTCAACACGCCCATGCTCAGCGACGAGCTTGAAACGCTCGCTATCCCTGCCGAAACTGTCGAGCCGCCGGTGTTGACCTCCACCGCGCATGATGATGCCGCTGAATCCATTTCTGAATCTCCTGCTGATGCTGAAGCCGGTGCGCTGACCTCCTTGGTGCAGGCGCCTGGCGCTCAGCTCGATCCGCTCGCCGGCATGGATTTTGAAGAAGATGATTTGCGCGATATTTTCCTGGAAGAAGCCGGGGAAGTGACTGGCAATGCCGTACAGGCAATGGCGGCGCTGGCCAATGATCCTGAAGACATCAAGCCATTGACGGTATTGCGGCGGGCTTTTCACACGCTCAAAGGCAGTGCACGGATGGTCGGGCTGGGAGAGTTTGGTGAAGCCGCCTGGGCGATGGAGCAACTGCTCAACAGCTGGCTGGCGGATCAAAAAAATGCCAGCCAGGAGTTCCGCACTTTATGTTCCGAAGCCATTGCCGGCTTCGAATGCTGGATTGCAGATATCGCAGCAAGCCAGGATGGCCAGTGGTCGGCGGTGGCGTTTTGCAGCAGCGCAGAGGCGATGCGCATGGAGGGTCGCTACAGTGCACTGAACCTGGCAGGTAACGTCAGCGATTCGTTCATGATGCCTGCCGTGCAGGCCGACAACGCCGGCCCTGAACTGGAAGAATTTGACTTCGACAGCCTGTTTGCACAGGCCTCCGAAAGCAGCGCCGCGTCTGCGGTACCGGATGCTGTAGAGCCGGTTGAGTTGATGGCGGCTGATTTCGATCAGTATTTCCAGCTCGAAGCGGCCGCGCCAGAGTCTGCCGGAACCGTCCCAAGCATCGAAAGCACCATTCCTGTGGCCGAGTTGCCGCCCGTCCTCGTGGAGCACGAGCCGGCTGCTGTCAGCACCGCTGACAGCAGCGACACTGAAGAAGCGGTCAAGGTTATTGACGGCTTGCGCATAGGCATCCCTCTTTACAACGTCTACCTGATCGAGGCCGATGAATGGTCGCGCCGTTTGGTCAATGAAGTTGCCGAATGGGCACTTGAAAGTCATCAACCGATCAGTGCTTCCACGGTGGCGTTTGCCCATTCACTGGCTGGCAGCTCGGCAACCGTCGGCTTCATGGCCTTGTCTGAAATGGCGCGCTCGCTTGAGCATGCCCTCGAAAATTCGCGGAATCACGACGGCCATGGCGCTTTCGCATACAGCCAGCTGTTTGTTGACGCCTCCGAAGACATACGCCGCTTGCTGCACCAGTTCGCCGCTGGATTCCTGAAGCAGTCTCAGCCAGGCATTCTTGAGCGCTTGAATCAGCTGGAGTTTTCTAATCCGGTGTTGCCGGAAGCTTTTGAAGACGAAGCTTTCGAGGTCTTTGCTGACCTTGTGCAGGAAGTCGAGGACCAGCCAGATGCGGCGTTTACGGCGCTGCCTGAAGCGCAAATCGAAGCTGTTGCCGAGGTTGAAGCTGTCGCAGGCACCGAAGCGGTTCAGGCCATTTATCAGGTGCCTGGCGCAGACCTGCCTCTGTGGGGCGCTGTTCAGGCTCCCGTGAACGTCGCGACTTTTGTATTTGACGATGTCAATGACGATATTGATGCTGTCGATGCGATTGACCCCGACCTGTTTCCAATTTTCGAAGAAGAGTGTGCAGAACTCATGCCGCGTCTGGGCTCCGCCTTGCGCGAGTGGGCTCAAAGTCCTGCTGCTCAGGGCGCACGCCTGGAAGTGCTGCGTGTGCTGCATACCCTTAAGGGTGGCGCCCGTCTGGCCGGTGCGATGCGGCTCGGGGAAATGGCGCACCGTATTGAGTCCGAGATTGCCTCTGTTGGCTCAGACGCTACAGCAAGCCAGGAGTTCGAGCACCTGTTGACCCGTTTTGACGGGATGCAGGCTGCTCTTGAAACCTTGCGTCGTGTCGAGGCGATGGCGGCCCAGTCATCACCAATGGCCGTCGAGGCCGCGGCCTTCATGGCCATCGAACCGGACCCGCAGGAACTCACTATCCTCCCGGCCGAAGTCGCTGCTGAAGTTCCCGGCGTCCCCGCCAGCGACAGGAAAATCGAAATTCCCGCTCCTCAGGCCATGGTCATGCCGCCCTTGCGGCAGGCCGCGAATGCCTCCATACGGGTGCGTACCCAGTTGCTTGACCGCATGGTCAACCAGGCCGGCGAGGTCATGATCACCCGCTCGCGCCTGGAAGCTGAAATCGGCCAGTTGCGAGTTTCCCTGAACGACATGACGGGCAACCTGACCCGCTTGCGTCAACAACTGCGTGACATTGAACTGCAGGCTGAAACCCAGATGCAGTCGCGCCTGGCCTTGGCCAAGGAAGCCCAGGCTGGCTTTGACCCGCTTGAGTTTGACCGCTTTACCCGTGTGCAGGAACTGACCCGGATGATGGCCGAGTCGGTCAATGACGTGGCCACTGTGCAGCGCACCCTGCA
>JBDSZF010000009.1:0-3423 GCA_039925285.1 Polaromonas sp. | reverse complement strand
GAAACACGGACCAGGCTGGAGGCGATGGGCACTTTTCCCGAAGGCAGCACCCCAGAAGCCTGCGATGCCTTCATCAATGCCGAGACCGCCAAGTGGGCCAAGGTGATCAAGGACGCCGGGGTCACTGTGGATTGAAGTGAGGAGGCTCCAGCCGTTACAGGCTCCTTGATGGTCGCGCACCTGCGACGGTGTGCCCTCAGCCGGATCTTCGACAACGAGGACTCCGGCTCCGAGCGCGACACAGCGGGCAGCGTCGTGCCGGGGATTACCTGTAAATGCTGCAATTGTTTTTTGGCAGTAATTTACGCAGTGCAAAATGACAGATGCGCACAGCCTGTTCCAGACAGCCTTCCAGTTGTTCTCCGGACAGATTGCGGGTGTGCTTGAGCAACTGCAGCCCGACCCTAAGCCGGATGGCAGTGGTAAATTTCCGCATGCGGGTTTTGCGCTCAACCCGCATTTGGGCGGTTTCTGTACAATAGCGGCTCTCCTGAGGAGCGTTGCAACCCACACCATGTGGTCTAGGCTCAGGACTTTCATTTGCAACCACGCTCACCAGCATGTGCCTTGATGCCGGGTGAGTGAGACCCACACTCCCTTCGACTGGCACTTGCGGCCGTGGCTATTTTGCCCAGCTTGACCCTCGATTTTGGAGCTACCCCCATGAACGCCGTATTGAAAACCATGCTGAACACCGACCATGTGATCGCCGACCTGTCGCTTGCCGCCTGGGGCCGCAAGGAACTGAAGATTGCCGAAACCGAAATGCCGGGCCTGATGGCGATTCGCCAGGAGTTCGCGCAGGCCCAGCCGCTCAAGGGCGCGCGCATCACCGGTTCGCTGCACATGACGATCCAGACCGGCGTGCTGATTGAAACCCTGCAGGCGCTGGGCGCCGAAGTGCGCTGGGCTTCGTGCAACATCTTCTCGACGCAAGACCATGCCGCCGCCGCGATTGCCGCTACGGGCACGCCGGTGTTCGCCATCAAGGGTGAAACCCTGGCTGATTACTGGGACTACACCCACCGCATCTTCGAATTCACCGGCGCCAAGGGCACGCCCGAAGAAGGCCCGAACATGATCCTGGACGACGGCGGCGATGCGACGCTGCTGATGCACCTGGGCACTCAGGCTGAAACCGATGCCGGCCTGCTCGCGAACCCCGGCAGCGAAGAGGAAATCTGCCTGTTCAACGCCATCAAGGCCAAGCTCGCGCAGGATCCGACCTGGTACAGCCGCCGCCTGCAAAACATCATCGGCGTGACCGAGGAAACCACCACCGGCGTGCTGCGCCTCAATGAAATGTCGGTCAAGGGCACGCTGGCGTTTCGTGCCATCAACGTCAACGATTCGGTGACCAAGTCCAAGTTCGACAACCTCTACGGCTGCCGCGAATCGCTGGTCGATGCGATCAAGCGCGCCACCGATGTGATGGTTGCCGGCAAGGTTGCCTGCGTGGCCGGTTACGGCGATGTGGGCAAGGGGTCGGCCCAGGCGCTGCGCGCCCTGAGCGCGCAAGTGTGGGTGACCGAGATCGACCCGATCAACGCGCTGCAGGCCGCGATGGAAGGCTACAAGGTCGTGACCATGGAATATGCCGCCGACAAGGCCGATATTTTCGTGTCCGCCACCGGCAACAAGAACGTCATCACCTATGAGCACATGGCAGCCATGAAAGACCAGGCCATCGTCTGCAATATCGGCCACTTTGACAATGAAATCGATGTCGCTTCGCTCGAAAAATGCACCTGGGAAGAAATCAAGCCGCAGGTCGATCATGTGATCTTCCCGGACGGCAAGCGCATCATCCTGCTGGCCAAGGGCCGGCTGGTGAACCTGGGCTGCGGCACCGGCCACCCGAGCTTCGTGATGTCGTCGAGCTTTGCCAACCAGACGATTGCGCAGATCGAACTGTTCACCAAGCAGGCCGATTACCAGGCCGGCAAGGTCTATGTGCTGCCCAAGCACCTCGATGAAAAGGTGGCGCGCCTGCACCTGACGAAAGTCGGCGCGATGCTGACCGAACTGAGCGACGAGCAGGCTGCCTATATCGGCGTCAGCAAATCCGGCCCTTACAAGGCCAACACTTACCGTTATTGAGTTTTGCCTTGATCCTTCCCCCAGCGGGGGAAGGAGTCAGAATCACAAAGAATCCATTTACCTATGCGCGCTGATCTATTTCTTGTTGAACACGGCCATGCCACCACGCGCTCCCAGGCCCAGCGCCTGATTGCTTCGGGCGTGCAGTGGCGGGTCGATGAAGCCGTCGCCTGGAAAAAAGTCGCAAAGAACGGCGACGAGATTCCCGGCAATGCCGAGTTGCAGCTGCTCGACACCACCGAGGCGAAATACATCTCGCGCGGCGGCCTCAAGCTCGAAGGCGCGCTGAAGGCCACCGGCCTGGACGTGAGCGGCCTGCGCTGCCTCGATGTCGGCCAGTCCACCGGCGGCTTTACCGATTGCCTGCTGCAGCAGGGCGCCGCCCAGGTCGTGGGCGTCGATGTCGGCCATGGCCAGCTGCATGACAGCCTGCGCGCAGATGACCGCGTGGTGTGCATTGAAGGCGTGAATGCGCGCTCGCTCACGGCGCACGACCTGAAGGCGCATTACCGCCGCGCCCTGCACATCAGCAGCGGCAGCGAAGACGATTTCGAGGATGCGGACGAGTCCGCTGACGAGAGCGGTGAAGACGAGGACGACGGTTTCGATCCGGTCTTCGATTTCCTGACCGGCGACCTGTCCTTCATCTCGCTGACCCTGGTGCTGCCCGCCGTGGTGCGCCTGCTCAAGCCTGACGGCCATCTCTTGACACTGGTCAAGCCGCAGTTCGAGTTGCAGCCTGGCCAGATCGGCAAGGGCGGCATTGTGCGCGATGCGGCGCACTTCGAGTTTGTTGAAAAACGCCTGCGTGATGCCTGTACGGGCCTGGGGCTGGAAGTGCTGTCCTGGCTGGAGTCGCCGATTGCCGGCGGCGACGGCAACCGCGAGTTTTTCATTCATGCCCAAAAAGGGCATGAAGTGCAGGGCGAAGATCAGCCGCTGGTAGCCGCACCGGCGCGAAAAGTGTCCAAACGGGTGCCGCGCAGCGAGATGCGCGCGTCCCGCGAGCCGCATGAAGACTCCGAGGCCGCCGAGCTCGCCCATGCGGGCCAGCATGGCCCGGCGCGCGGCAAGCGGCGCGACAAAAAATCTGACGACAACCCCACGAGTGATTGAAGGATGGCGATGAATATTCCTATCAGTTTTGAGTTCTTCCCGCCCAAAACCCCCGAAGGCGCCGACAAGCTGCGGCTGACGCGCCAGGCCCTGTACGCGCATCAGCCCGAGTTCTGCTCGGTGACCTTTGGTGCTGGCGGCTCTACCCAGGAAGGCACTTTCAGCACCGTCAAGGCGATTCAGGACGAAGGCGTGGCCGCTGCGAGC
>JBDSZF010000008.1:0-3522 GCA_039925285.1 Polaromonas sp. | reverse complement strand
TGCCTGTTCGCGCTTTACTCCCTCGTGACGCTGGCCGCGCAGGATCTGTTCTCGAGCGGACAGATGTACCGGCGCTGCGCCGCCTGGTATCCCAAACCGCAGGCCACCTTTTCCGACACCATCGCTGGCGTGCGCCGCGAGTTATGGAGCCATGCGTATTTTTCAATCTCGCCCCACGAGAGCGACATGGTGAAAATTCCACGCCCCTTGGTCGATCGCTTTATCGATTCACTTTGTTATGCGGCTTGAATGGATAAAGTCGAGCTAAGGTGCAGGAAATACAATCCCGCGCTATGCCACTGCACTCGCCCACTCCTGCCTCACTCCCCGCCGCCCAGCCCGGCCCTCACGCCCCAGCACTGAAGGCCGCGTCACGGCCCGCCGGCATGCGGCCGATCTGGGTGGTCGTGCTGGCCAGCTTCTGGATCACCACCGTCTGCAACGTGGCCCTGTGGCGCGCGATCGCCCGCCTGCCTGACCTGAGCAGCGGCCAGGCCGTCACCGTCAGCGTGGCCCTGGCGCTGGTGATCGGGCTGGCCACGGCGGGATTGTTCAGTCTGCTGGCCTGGCGCTGGACACTCAAACCCGTCATCATGCTTTTTTGCGTGTCAGCGGCCTTTGGCGCTTATTTCATGATGAGCTATGGCATCGTCATCGACAAGACCATGATGGTCAACACCTTGCAGACCGATGTGCGCGAGACACGCGACCTGCTGAACTGGCGCCTGCTGGCGACCGTGCTGGTGCTGGCGGTGCTGCCCTGCGTATTGCTGTGGCGCCAGCACATCCGGCTGCAAAGTCCGACCCGGCAGGTGCTCTCCAACGTGGCCGCCTTGCTGGCCAGCTGTGCCCTGCTGGTGCTCGTGCTGGTGCTGTTCTTTCAAAGCATTGCCTCGGTGATGCGCAACTACCCGCAGGTGCGCTACCTGATCAATCCGCTCAATTCTTTTTACGCGCTGGGCTCGGTGGCCTCCAAGCCCTTCCAGCGCGACGAGTCCATCATCCTGCCCCTGGGCCAGGACGCCAGGCTGGGGGCCAGCTATACGGCGCAGGCCAAACCGCCCTTGCTGCTGCTGGTGCTCGGCGAAACCGGGCGCAGCGGCAACTTCGCCATCAATGGCTATGAGCGTCCCACCACGCCGGAGCTGGCCCGGGAAAATGTGGCCAGCCAGCGCAACGCCTGGTCCTGCGGCACCAGCACGGCGGTTTCGGTGCCCTGCATGTTTTCCCATCTGGGACGGGCGGACTACGACGCGCGCCCGGCCAATTACGAAGGCCTGATGGATGTGCTGCAGCGCTCGGGCCTGGCCGTGCTCTGGCTGGACAACCAGTCGGGCTGCAAGGGTGCCTGCGACCGCATTCCCCATGCCGATACCAGCGAGTTGAAAGTTCCTGGCCTGTGCGATGGCGGCGAATGCTTCGATGAGGTCATGCTGCAAGGCCTCGATGAACGCATTGCCGCCTTGAGCGCCGATCGCCGGGCCAAAGGCTTGGTGGTCGTGATGCACCAGATGGGGAGCCACGGCCCGGCCTATTTCAAGCGTTCGCCGGCCGCGTTCAAGAAGTTCCTGCCCGAATGCACCGACAACGCCTTGCAAAGCTGCACGCCGCAAGGCCTGGTCAATGCCTATGACAACAGCATTGTGTACACCGACCACCTTCTGGGCGCCACCATTGAGTGGCTCAAGGGGCAGGCGCCGCGCCATTCGGCTGCCATGCTCTACCTCGCCGACCATGGCGAGTCACTGGGGGAAAACAACCTTTATCTGCATGGCATGCCCTACAGCGTTGCGCCCGATGTGCAAAAACGCGTGCCCTGGATCACCTGGCTGTCGCCTGAATTCGAGCAGCGCAGCAAGATCACCACAAGCTGCCTCAAGCAGCAACTCGATGCGCCTATCAGCCATGACAACTACTTTCATTCAGTGCTGGGCCTGATGAACGTGCAGACCAGCGTCTATAAGCCTGCGCTCGATATTTATGCCCATTGCCAAACCCTCCCGGGCGCTGGCGCGGGGCTCGCTCAGCCGCCCGTCAGGCTGCAATAGGCCTTGCGGGTTTCAGGCGCCACAGACTCAAGCAGCTGCTCGTAAGATGTTTTTTGCCGGCCCAGCATGCGGGCCGAGGCCACGGCCTTGGACTTGCAGAACCAGTGGCAGGTGTGCTGCACCAAAAACAGCTCGGCCGATATGGTGAATGCCTTGGCTTTGGGGCTTCTGTGGGCCTCGTTCTTCACCGCATGGCTGACGCCTTGCGCATGCAGGCTCAACGCCTTGCGCATGTCAAACGTCGCGGCTGGAAAAAGCTTGTCGGCATAGGGAATGGACAGGGGAAATTTGCTCACGCGCGCATCAGCCTCATCGACCCTGGAAAAATCAGCGGCAAAGCGGTTGAGCTGATCGCACAGCGATGTCTCGGTGCTGGCCAACAAATTGAAGATCTGTTCTCGGCGCGCCAGATCAGCTTCTCCGAGCGCTCGCATATAGCCCTCGGTCAGGCTTTCCATCTGTTTCTCAATCTGGTATTTCCCGAGATGGCTGCCCAGCAAGGCAATGCGCCTGCGCTGGTATTTTGACTTGAGCAGGTGAGCGCCAATGGCGACAAACATCGCCAGCATAAAAATGTCCATGGGTACGGTTTTTCAGGAAATGGAGAGGAGATGGAGGAGAACCAGAGTGTAGTCAGCTCAACCTGCTGACTCAAGCACCCGCCTTTGCGTTTGTGCGACGCGCAGCCGTCGAGCCCTCATGCCGTGAGCCGCTGCAGCAACTCAGGTAGCAAGGAAAAAAGATAGAGCAATCCGCCAATGATTGCACCCACGAGGGTTCCGTTGATCCGGATTGCCTGCAAATCCTTGCCGATGTTCAACTCGATCTGCCTGGACATATCGCCGGCATCCCAGTTTTTTACCGTGTCACTGATGTGCCGGGTCAGGTATTGGGCAAAATCCGGCGCCATCTTGCCGGCGGCCTCCTCCATGTGGCGGTTCAGGGACTCGCGCAAGGTGGCATCCTGCGCCAGCGTTGCGCCCACCCATTGACCGGCGGCCATCACCTTATGATGCAAAACGGAATCAGGACTGCTCAAGTCGCCCTTGAGCCAGTCCCGCAACTTGCTCCACAGTTCCCTGATGTAGACGTTGAAGTTCTCGTCGTTTTGCAGATAGCGTTTGATTTCTTCGCCTTTCTCGATCAACGCCGGATCGGAATTGAGCCGGGAAACCAGCCGCTTCACGACCTCATCAAAATTGGCCCGCAGCTGGTGAGCCGGATTTTTGGCCACCTCGGCCAGCAGCTCATGGATGGCGTTGGCGATCAGCTCGGCGCCATGGTCGCCCAGCCATTCGGAGGGCAGGATTTTTTCCGTCAGGGGATGCCTGTTCTTGAGCCATTCAATGATTTTTTGTGAAATGAAGCGGCCGGTTTCCGGCTCTTTGAGCAGCTTGATCAGCTGGGCAATTCCGCCGTCCAGCAACTCCTGGTGCCGCCCGTCCCGGGTCAGATTGTCCAGAATGGCGCCCAC
>JBDSZF010000007.1:0-4329 GCA_039925285.1 Polaromonas sp. | reverse complement strand
CCATGCAGTTTTCCCAGGACCGGGCGCAACTCGACGCCCGCTGGAAAGAATTGCAGCGCGAAGCCCATCCCGACAAGTTCGCGGCCCAGGGTGCAGCGGCCCAGCGTGTGGCGATGCAGTGGTCGGTCCGCATCAATGAGGCGTACCGGCGGCTGAAGGATCCCCTGAAGCGCGCCAGCTATCTGTGCGAACTGCACGGCGCGCCCATCAATGCCGAAAACAACACCGCCATGCCGGCCGATTTTCTGATGCAGCAGATGGAATGGCGTGAAGCCCTGGAGGAGGCTAAAAATATCGAAGACCTCGATAAAATAGCCTCGGAGTCCAATCTCAGCGGGCGCAGGCAACTATTAAAAATAGAGCAAATTCTGGATCAGGAGAAGGACTTTGCGGCGGCGGCCCAACAGGTCAGAAGCCTGATGTTCATCGAACGTTTTTCCAGCGAGGTGGATGCACGCATCGACCAGTTGGGACAATAAAGCATTACAAAAGTACAGCAAAGAAAATCGCCATGGCACTCCTGCAATTATCTGAACCCGGCCAGACGCCAGATCCGCATCAGCGACGCATTGCCATCGGCATTGACCTGGGCACCACCCATTCGCTGGTGGCCAGCGTACGCAACGGCGTCTCAGAATGCCTGCCTGATGCACAGGGGCGCGTGCTGCTGCCCAGCGTCGTGCGTTATCTGGACGGTGGCCGTACGCAAATCGGCTTCGATGCCCTGACGGCGCAAGTCGACGACCCGTGCAACACGATTTCCTCGGCCAAGCGCCTGATGGGACGAGGCATCAACGACATTGGCAACCGCGCCCAGATGCCTTACCGGTTCATCGACAAGCCTGGCATGGTGACACTGCATACCGTGGCGGGCGAAAAAAGTCCTGTCGAAGTCAGCGCCGAGATTCTGGCGTTGATGCGCCAGCGCGCCGAAGACACCTTTGACGATGATATTTATGGTGCTGTGATCACGGTGCCCGCGTATTTCGATGATGCTCAGCGCCAGGCGACCAAGGATGCCGCGCAACTGGCCGGCCTGAATGTGCTGCGCCTCATCAATGAACCGACGGCGGCGGCCATTGCTTATGGACTGGACAATGCTAGCGAAGGCACTTATGCCGTCTATGATCTCGGCGGCGGAACCTTTGATATTTCCATCCTGCGTTTGTCGCAAGGCGTGTTTGAAGTGGTTTCCACGGGCGGCGATTCTGCGCTCGGTGGCGACGACTATGACCGTGCGCTGGTCGAGTGGGCGCTTGCCAAAGCGGGCCTGGCTGAAGATACGCTGATCGCGTCCGATAAAGCCGCTTTGCTAAAGACGGCACGGGCTTGCAAGGAAGCGTTATCCGCATCACCTTCTGCATCGTTTTCGCTTCAGTTAACCAAGGCCTCCGTCAATTTTGAAATGAAGGCCGAAGATTTTGAGGCGGCCTGCGCGCATTTGACGCAGCGCACAATGATGGCCGTGCGCAAGGCCTTGCGGGATGCTGCACTGACCAAAGATGAGATCCAGGGCGCCGTGCTGGTAGGCGGCTCGACCCGGATGCCGCAGGTGCGCAAAGCCGTCGCCAGCTACTTCGGACGCGAGCCGCTGACCAACCTGAACCCCGATGAGGTGGTGGCGCTGGGCGCGGCAATTTCAGCCAATCAGCTGGCAGGCAACAACACCGGCACAGACTTGCTGCTGCTGGATGTGATTCCGCTTTCGCTCGGCATTGAAACCATGGGCGGACTGGTCGAACGCATCGTGCCGCGCAACCAGACTATTCCTACCGCGATGGCGCAGGATTTCACGACTTATCAGGACGGCCAGACGGCGCTGGCGCTGCATGTGGTGCAGGGCGAGCGCGATCTGGTGGCCGACTGCCGCAGCCTGGCCCGTTTTGAACTGCGCGGCATTCCGCCCATGGTGGCGGGCGCGGCGCGCATTCGCGTGACCTTCACGGTTGACGCCGATGGCCTGCTCAGCGTCAACGCCAGGGAGCAGATCAGCGGCGTCGAAGCGCACATTGATGTGAAGCCCTCCTACGGCCTGTCGGACGATGACATCGCCCGCATGTTGCAGGACAGCTTTTCAACCGCCCAGCAGGACATGCGTTCGCGTGCATTGGTTGAGGCGCAGGTCGATGCAGACCGCATGATCCTGGCAACGCAGAGCGCCCTGGCTGCCGATGCGGATTTACTCAGTTCCAGCGAGCAGGCACAGATTGACAGCCTGATGGCCGGTCTTGCGGAGGCGCGGGTGAACGGTGATGCTGCTGCGATTGAAGCCGCAACGCAGGCATTGGTCAAAGGCACCGAAGCGTTTGCCGCACAGCGCATGAACCGGGGCATCCAGAAAGCCCTGGCCGGAAAAAACATCGAGTCGGTCTGAAAACCATCCTTCCCCTTTAACCTATCCAGATCGATACCATGCCCATCATCAAAATTTTGCCCCATCCTGAGTATTGTCCTGAGGGCGCTGAAATAACGGCACCTGCTGGCACGTCTATCTGCGAAGCCATGCTCGACAACAAGATCAATATTGAGCATGCCTGCGATATGAGTTGCGCCTGCACGACCTGCCATGTCATCGTACGGGAAGGCTTCAAATCGCTCAACGAACTTGACGAAAGCGAAGAGGATCTGCTGGACCGTGCCTGGGGGCTGGAGCCCAACTCGCGGCTGAGCTGCCAGGCCTTTCTGGCGCAGAGCGATGTGACGGTCGAGATTCCAAAATACTCGATCAATCACGCCAAAGAAGCTCACTGACCGGACCTCATCGCGAAAATCCAGACCATGCGCCAAATCGTTCTAGATACTGAAACCACCGGACTTTCCGCTGAAAACGGCGACCGTATTATTGAAATCGGCTGCGTGGAACTGGTGGGTCGCAAGCTCACAGGGAACAACAAACATTTTTACCTGAATCCCGGGCGCGACAGCCATGAGGATGCGCTCAAGGTTCATGGCATCAGCAATGAGTTCCTGAAAGACAAGCCCAAATTTTCGGCTGTGGCTGACGAACTGCTCGACTACTTGCAGGGCACCGAGATCATCATTCACAACGCACCTTTTGACGTGAGTTTTCTGAACAAGGAGCTTGAACTCATCGGCAGGGAATCCATCATGCATTGCGTGGCCAAGGTCACCGACAGTCTGATGATGGCCAAGGAGATGTTTCCGGGTAAGCGAAACTCGCTCAATGCGCTGTGTGACCGGCTGGAGGTTGACAATTCAGGGCGCACCTTGCATGGCGCCTTGCTGGATGCCGAGTTGCTGGCTGACGTGTATATCAACCTTACACGCGGGCAAAACAGCCTCATGATGGACATAGGGGGGCCGGTACAGACGGCTAGCAGCGAACCGCTCATTGACCTGAGTACGTTTGAACTACCGGTTCTGGTGGCCACTGAGCAGGAAATGGGTGAGCATGAAAAAGTGCTGCTTATGCTTGACAAGGCCAGTCGGGGGAAAACTGTCTGGCGTCTTGAAGTCAGAGAAATTGAAAATAGCGTCTAAAAAGCAGCATATAATAGAAAGCTGATCGATAGGGCGGTTAGCTCAGGGGTAGAGCACTGCATTCACACTGCAGGGGTCGCAAGTTCGAAACTTGCACCGCCCACCAATAAGAATAATGAAAAAGGACTTAGCGTAAATGCCAAGTCCTTTTTTTATGCCTGTACGGAAATAATCCGTACTTGGTCAGGCCTCTGCATGCTTCATTCACCGAACAGGTGGAGACATCGCCACCAGCGCGTCGGCAGAGTAGGGCAGCAGAAATCCGTTAACCCGGTTCAGTGGTGCCTCCAGCCAGTCTTGGTAAACGCCCTCAGGCAGGATGACGACCATCCGCTTTTCATCGGTGGGTTTGTGAAACTGGTTCATTAGCCTGTGCTCATTCGCATTGATCGTCAGCATTGCATAACTGTGGACAAGTTCGCCCTTGGGTGACTTCCACCAGGACCATAAACCCGCAATTCCCATGGGCTCGCCATCGGCGCGGGCAATGCGGGTCGGCACGGCCTTGCCGCTTCGCCAGTGCGGCTCATAGAAGGCTTCGGCCGGGATGATGCAGCGCTGGCTGTGTCGCCAGGCATCCCGGAAACTCGGTTTGCTCGCGACGGTCTCGCTGCGTGCGTTGTAGGTGTGACGGGCGATGGTGGTGTCCTTCGCCCAATGGGGAACCAGTCCGAACTGGCCGGGCAGGGCTTCGCGCTCCGGCACCGCCTCATCGCCCGCATCGGCCTCACGCGGACGACGGATGAAACTGGCCGCGTACAGGGGCCAGACATCGAACTTGCCCAGCTCGTCAGGCGGCTCGACACCAAAGTGGCGCTGGTAGCGCGC
>JBDSZF010000006.1:0-4684 GCA_039925285.1 Polaromonas sp. | reverse complement strand
CGCAGCTTGCCATAGACGCCCACGCCCATCGCGTCGGGCGGGCCGTCGATGCGCAGCACCACTTCCTTGTAGCCGCCGAGTTCGCTCGGCGATTCGCTGATGATTTCGACCTGCCAGCGCTTGCGCTCGGCAAAGCGGGTGTAGAGGCGGAACAGGTCGCCGGCAAACAGCGCCGATTCGTCGCCGCCCGTGCCGGCGCGGATTTCAATGAAGGCCGCCCGCTTGTCGTCCGGGTCTTTCGGGATCAGCATCAGCTGCAGGGCTTCATCAATTTGCGCGATATCGGCTTTGGCGGCCTTGATCTCTTCCTCGGCCATTTCGGCCATTTCGGCGCTATCCGGGTCATTTTTGGCTTCAGCGAGCATGGTTTCGGCGCTGGCCAGGTCGGCCTCGCGGCGGGTCAGGCGGTTGTATTGTTCGGCCACCACGCTGGCCTCGGCATGTTCCCGGGTCATCGCCCGGAAGCGGTCAAGATCGCTCACCACGTCGGTGGCCGAGAGCAGCGCGTCCAGCTCATGCAGCCGCAGCAGCTGGCGGTCCAGGGTTTGGCGAAGAAAGGGTTTCATGAAGATGCCAGGAAAAAAATCAGAAGAAAAGCTGCCAGCGGGGGGCGGAAGGAGGACGCAGCCAGCGCCGGCTGCTGCAGCGAAAGCCGGCGCTAACGCTCTTTGCGTTCTGTCGTTGCGCGGGGCGTCTGGCCGCGCAGAAACAGTTTTGCCACGGTATTTGCCGTGACTTCACGGCTGCCGGCATCGCCCGCATGCAACTCGGCCAGCGCGCCGTGCAGCATTTTCTGGGTCAGGCCGCGGCTCATGGCCTCCAGCACCGCATCAATCGATTCGCCCCTGGCCAGCAGCTTCTTGGCACGCATGATTTCTGCGGCACGCCAGACATCGGCCTGGGCATTGAGCTGCTGGATCAGCGGCACGGTGCCGCGCTGGTCCAGCCAGTGCATGAAGTTCTGCACACCCGCGTCGATGATGACTTCGGCGTCGGCGACGGCCGCCTGGCGGCTGTCCCTGCCGGTTTGCACCACATGGGCCAGGTCATCGACGGTGTAGAGGTAAATATCGGGCAGTGCCTTGACTTCAGGCTCAATGTCGCGCGGCACGGCCAGGTCAACCATGAACATGGGCCGGTGTTTGCGCAGCTTCACCGCGCGTTCGACCGCGCCCAGGCCGATGATCGGCAGGGTGCTGGCGGTGCAGCTGATGACCGCATCGAATTCATGCAGGCGGCTGGGCAGATCGGCCAGCCGCATCACTTCGGCACCGAAGCGGCTGGCGAGCTTTTCGCCGCGGGCCAGGGAGCGGTTGGCAATCGCCATGGCTTTCGGGTTTCTGGCGGCAAAGTGGGTGGCCGCCAGGTCAATCATTTCACCGGCGCCAACAAACAGTATCTTGATATCGCTCAGGTCTTCAAACAGCTGGCCGGCCAGCCGCACGGCAGCTGCCGCCATGCTGATGCTGTGTGCGCCGATTTCGGTGCTGGTGCGCACTTCCTTGGCGACGGCAAAAGAGCGCTGGAACAGCTGGTGCAGCGTGGTGCCCATGGCGCCGGCGTCTTCGGCGGCGCGTACCGCGTCTTTCATCTGGCCCAGAATCTGCGGCTCGCCCAGCACCATGGAGTCGAGCCCGCTGGCAACCCGAAAGGCGTGACGCGCGGCCTGGTCATCTTGCAGCGTATAGGCATGGGCGCGCAGCAGGGAAAGCGAAACGCCGCCGTTGTGCGCCAGCCATGCCAGCGTGTGGTCCAGGTCGTTGCTGTCGCCGGCGCAGTAGATCTCGGTGCGGTTGCAGGTGGACAGCAGCGTCGCCTCGGGCTGGCGTGCCAGCGACGCGCGCAGGCCGCGCAGGGTCGGCTCGATCTGGTCGATGGCGAAAGCGAAGCGCCCGCGCAAATCCAGCGGTGCGGTGTGATGGTTTAGCCCCAGGGCCCAGACTGACATTTACTGATTATAAAATTGAAGCGGCCAGGAAGGGTAGCGCGGTCGAAATCTCCTTTCGAGGCCGTGTATCTGCTGCTTCTGGCGCTTGCCCCTTTGCTTTGATGAAAACCTGCTGACATGACTGCTTACCTGCTTGTCGACCATCTGCTCAACCTGCTTGCGCCCGCCGCACTGATCGCCTTGTTGCTGCTCGTATTTTCACGTCTGTTTTCTGGGTTTTTTGGGTCAAAACATTCGTTTGCGAAGACCTGGAGGGTGCAGGTAGCTATTAATTTTATAGTGGGAGCGGGCGTGCTGGCAGCTGGCCTGGTGCTGCTGGGCCGTGATGGCAAGATGCTGACTTATGTCGTTCTGGTGCTGGCCATGGCGGCCAGCCAGTGGTGGCTGCTGGGTGGCTGGAAGCGCTAGAGCGGAATCACCCTGACCAGCAAGAACTTCAAGGAAACAAATACGAGGTACATGGGGGAGTGCGGGCTGTTGCCAGTCAGGGCGATTCTGCTCTAGCGCGAAGCTGTCCGGGAACAAGGACGCCAGCCGGTTTGTTGATCTGGATCAAGAGGGCGGTGCGCCTGAAACAACTTCTTGAGCTTCCCCTCGGTTCGGGCTGAACACATCGACCCGGTCGGTGATGATCCCGTCGGTGCCCAAGCCCATCAGGCGCTGGGCAACTGATTCGTCATTGACGGTATAGCTCAAGGCACGCAAGCCTGCAGCATGGACTTTGGCGACGCTGGCGCTGTCCCACAAGCCATGGCTGCACACCACGGCCACACAACCCAGTCCGATTGCCGTTTCCAGCCAGCCGTCAGGCAAGGACTCCAGCAGCAGGCCGCGCGGCAAGCCGGGCGCACTTTCGCGTGCGCCTTGCAGCGCGTCGGGCGAGAACGACGTCAGCAAGGGCTGGATGTCCGCGCCTTGCCACAGGCGCGCTGCGTAGGCGGCTACCACCTGGCCGGTGCGGCGATCGGCGCCCGGCGTGGCCTTGATTTCGATGTTCAGCGCGTGGCCATTGGCACGGCAAAAGTGCGCTGCGTTTTCAAGTGTGAGGAGCGGCTCGCCTGCAAAAGCGCGCGAATGCCAGCTGCCTGCGTCGAGCTGTGACAGTTCGGCCCAAGGATGTTCGCTTCCGACGGCGCTGGCGTTTGCCTGCAGCCGTGACTGTGCATTGGTGGTTCGCGTCAGTGTCGTATCGTGCATCAGAAACGGCACGCCGTCGGCGCTCAGTTTGGCATCGCACTCAAACATGCGGTAGCCGTGCTGCGCGCCCAGCCGCAAGGCTGCAAGGGTGTTTTCAGGCGCCAGTTTCCCTGCACCCCGGTGGGCGATCCAGAACGGGTAGGGCCAGCGGGCGATCAGTGAATTTTTGGACAATCGGAGAGTTTATGAGGGCAATTTCGGCACGGCTCAGGCCAATGTGGGGCTGCGATAATATAAGGCAACAGCGCTGGGCATGGGTCCGAAGCCGCTGAAATTCACGATGAACGCACCTACTACTTTCCAAGAATTGAATGTTTTTGCCGCTAACGCAAAGCATCCTGAAGCACGCATCCGCGAAATTCCCTACAACTACACCTCGTTTTCCGACCGGGAGGTGGTGATTCGCCTGCTCGGCAGCCGGGCTTGGGAGTTGCTCAACCTGCTGCGCGGCGAACGGCATACCGGCCGCTCGGCACGCATGCTCTACGAAGTGCTGGGCGATATCTGGGTGGTGCAGCGCAACCCCTATCTGCAGGATGACCTGCTGGACAACCCCAAGCGCCGCAAGTTGCTGGTCGATGCCTTGCAGCACCGCCTCGGTGAGATCGAAAAACGCCGCACGCCCGAGACCGATAGCGAGCGCGATGCGATCGTCGGCGAATTGCTGCAGGGCGCCAGCAAGGCCGTCAGCGGTTTTTCAGCCTCGTTCGAGGAAATTGCGAGCCTGCGCGGCCAGACCGAGCGCAAGCTGCGCAAGCTGACCCAAAAGGACAACATCAAGTTTGACGGCCTGTCACGCGTCTCGCATGTGACCGACGCGACCGACTGGCGCGTCGAATACCCGTTTGTGGTGCTGACGCCCGATACCGAAACCGAGATGGCCGGCCTGGTGAAGGCCTGCATCGAGCTGGGGCTGACGATCGTTCCGCGCGGCGGCGGCACAGGTTATACCGGCGGCGCGATTCCGCTGACCTGGAAATCGGCGGTCATCAACACCGAAAAACTCGAAGCCATGACCGAGGTCGAGATGGTCTCGCTGCCGGGCCTGGACCAGCCGGTCGCTACCGTGTGGACCGAAGCCGGCGTGGTGACGCAGCGCGTGGCCGATGCCGCCGAGCGGGGTGGTTTCGTGTTCGCGGTCGATCCGACCTCGGCCGAAGCCTCCTGCATCGGCGGCAACATCGCGATGAATGCGGGCGGCAAGAAGGCCGTTCTCTGGGGCACGGCGCTGGACAACCTGGCGTCGTGGCGCATGGTGACGCCCGATGCGCAGTGGCTCGAAGTCGTGCGCGTAGGCCACAACCTGGGCAAGATCCACGACGCCGAGATGGCGAGCTTCGACCTGAACTACTTCAAAGCCGATGGCAAGACGCCGATCCGCACCGAGCGGCTCGATATTCCCGGCAAGACCTTCCGCAAGGAGGGCCTGGGCAAGGACGTGACCGACAAGTTCCTGAGCGGCCTGCCGGGCATCCAGAAAGAAGGCTGCGACGGCCTGATCACCAGCGCGCGCTGGATCGTTCACCGCATGCCGGTGCA
>JBDSZF010000005.1:0-3191 GCA_039925285.1 Polaromonas sp. | reverse complement strand
GCGCCGCCCAGACCCAGGTTGTGCTGCAGCGCGATCCGGGCGTCTTTGACCTGGCGCTGATCGGCGCTGCCCCGCAGCTGGTGCGTCAGCTCGTAACACTGCGCCAGGCCGGTCGCGCCCAGCGGGTGGCCTTTGGACAACAGGCCACCGGAAGGGTTCGTGACATAACGCCCGCCATAGGTGTTGTCGCCATCCACCACAAATTTCTCGGCACCCCCTTCCGGGCACAGGCCCAGGGCTTCATAGCTGATCAGCTCGTTGTGCGCAAAACAGTCGTGCAGCTCGACCACGTCGACATCTTCGGGACCGATGCCCGCCTGCTCGTAGGCCTGGCGCGCGGCCGCTTGTGCCATGTCGAAACCGACCAGGCGGATCATGTCGCGCGACTCGAAGGTGCTCGGGAAATCGGTGGTGAGCGCCTGGCCGGCGATGCGCACATCGGTTCTCAGGCCACGCTTGCGGGCAAAGGCCTCGGACACGATGATTGCGGCCGCGGCACCGCAGGTGGGCGGGCAGGCCATGAGCTTGGTCATGACGCCCTCCCACATCACCGGGCCGTTCATCACGTCTTCGGTCGACACGATATTGCGGAACAGCGCCAGCGGATTGCGCGCGGCGTGCTGGCTGGCCTTGGCGCGGATCCTGGCGAAGGTTTCCATCTTTGTGCCGTATTTCTGCATGTGGGCATAACCGGCGCCACCGAAAGATCGCAATGCACCCGGCATATCGGGCTGCCCCACCAGCTCTTCCGCTAGCGTGCGAAAGTCCCCCGCGGCAGCAGGCCGATCGGTCCAGAATGAATTAAGTGCACCTGGCTGCATCTCTTCGAAGCCGAAAGCCAACACGCAGTCGGCCATGCCGCTGCGCACTGCCTGTCGGGCGAGGTAGAGCGCCGTGGAGCCGGTGGAGCAGTTGTTGTTGACGTTGACGATCGGGATGCCGGTCATGCCCACCTTGTAAAGCGCCTTCTGGCCACAGGTCGAGTCGCCGTAGACATACCCTGCGTAGGCTTCCTGCACGTCGGCGTAGTCGATGCCGGCGTCCTTGAGCGCCTGGGTCACCGCGGTGGAGGCCATTATGTCGTAGTGTTCGCTGGCGCCGGGCTTGGCGAACGGAATCATGCCGACGCCTGCAACAAATACCTGGTTTGTCATGAAATGCTTTCTTGAAATGGATGGGGGTTGTGGCTGCGTCAGCAGAGCTAGCGCGTCACTCGGGGCTGGCTGTCACTGGTCGCGGTCCCAGTCGTAGCGCAATGACTCGCCTCGGGAGAATCGTTCGACCGCATCACGGTGGTAGCTGCTGGCCATGGCAATGGCCTGTTGACTGGTTTCGAGCTCGGCCATGCTTCGGTAGTCGAGATCAAAGCTGCGGTTCAAGCTGTTCTTGATCATGCCCAATGCCTCGCGCGGGCCGTTCAGGAACTGCCGGGCCATCCGGCGCGCCTCAGGCAGCAGGCTGTCGTCTGCGTGCACGGCATGCACCAGGCCCAACTGCTGCGCCTCGGGGGAACCGATACGACGCGCCGTCATCATCAGCTCCTTGGCCTTGGCCAGCCCGATCAACCTGGGAACGGTATAGAACGCACCAAAATCGGCGACGGCGCCGACCTTGGCGAAGGCAAAACAGAAGCTGGCGCGCGATGACCCGAGCACAAAATCGGCGGTCAAGGCGAGCGAGAAACCCGCACCGTAGGCCGCGCCATCCACCGCCGCGATCACCGGCATCTCCAGGGAGCGCAACCGGTCCAGAAAACGGTGGTGCGCACTCAGAACCCTTCGGCGCATCGCGTCGGGCGAGGTCTCTTCCGGGTCGCTGCTGTTGGCCCGCGCCAGCATGCCCTTGACATCGCCGCCGGCGCAGAAGCTGCCACCGGAGCCGGTGATGATCAGCACGCGCACAGTGCGGTCGCTCTCGATCCGGTCGAGCATATCGATGTAGTCCCGCTGCAGCCCGTCTGACAGCGCGTTGCGTGCGGCAGGACGCTGATGGGTGAATTCCGCCACGCCATCGCGCAGGCTCAGCGTCGACTCGCGTAGCGTTTCAATTTTTTCTATCATGGTTGACTCCACGTTACAAGACAGATTCAGTTCTTGAGCGAAATGTCCAGATCTCGCACGATCGCGGTCATCTTCTCCCGCTCGGCCAGGTAGGCAGCCGTTGCTTGGGCCGGACTACTGCCCTCAAGGTCGACACCCACCAAGCGCAGGCGCTCCTGCACATCAGGCATCTTGAGAATCTCGACCATGTGCTTGTTCAGGGTCGCGATCACCGCGGCGGGCGTGCCGGGCGGCGCAACAAGAATGGTCCAGGGGGTGATACCGTCTGCGGCCCTCGTCAGACCGGCCTCACCGGCCGTCGGAATATTCGGCTGCAACGCAGAACGTTTGGGCTCCATGACCGCGAGCAGACGCACCCGTCCACTATCCACCATCGGCCGGGCCGCCGTGTAGTCGACCACGCCGAAGGTGATATCGCCCGCGGCAAGTGCAGTCACGGTGGGCACATTGCCTTTGTACGGCACTCCCAAACCCTTCACGCCGATCGATTTTAGAAGGACCTGCGCAGCCAAGTTGGGCGTTGATGCGTTGCCACTGTGGCCGAATGAAATCTTGTCGTTGTTGGCGCGTGCGTAGGCGATGAAGTCGGCGACGTTCTTGATCGGTAATGCCGCATTGACCGCCAGGAAAGACGGCGCCCGGGTCGCCAGGGTGATGGCCTCGAAATCCTTGCCCGGTTTCAGCGGCGCGTAGTTGTCGAACATCAACTGGAACAAACCTGAAATACCGAAGAAGTAGCCCAAGGTGTAGCCATCGGGTTTTGCCTTCATCACATGTTCGGTGCCGATCCGGGTGGCTGCGCCGGGCTTGTTGTCAATCAGAAAGGGCTGGCCGAGCCGCTCCGTCAGCTTCTGGGCGATCACTCTTGCCGCCGTGTCGGTCGACCCCCCCGCTTGCACATTGACCACCATTTGAACGGGGCGCTCAGGGTAGTCGGCTGCAGCAGCAGCCAGGCTCAGGCTCGTGAGCAGCCCAAAGGCCAGCGTTCTCAGGCCCATCGATCCTGCGAGGCGGGAAAAGGTATTCATGAATTAGTCTCCTGTTGTCTTCTGGTTGAATCAATATCGCACGCTGCAGCGCTCTCGGATGGCTCGCTGCGCGCCTTAGCTGGCTGGGTCGCTGTTCACGCGG
>JBDSZF010000004.1:0-5185 GCA_039925285.1 Polaromonas sp. | reverse complement strand
GGGCCTCAGCCCGCTGCCGGGCTGGCAGCGCAATTCCTTCCTCGCGCCTCTGGACAGCTGACCTCGCCAGTGACATGGCGGCGTAAGCCGGAAACTCGGAGCCGGGATGCCGCATCCTTGTAGTTTTCAAGACTTTTAGTGCCTTTGCGCACGCTACGAATGCACGGTAAGCTATGTTTTGAATAGCAAATAGGCACGGTGAGTCTCTTGCCGATAAGTCCGCAGTCCGGCCATCCACGGCGTTTGAGGCGCGCTTGCGGGCTCATGCCAAAACCGAGTTTAGACACACGGTTTTCTTCGTTGGCAGGCCGAAGCAATCCTCCTGTCGTCAGGCCCACAACGCTATTTCGGCGCTCTAGCCGAAGGAGTTTTCAGGAGTCTCCAGCTCATCGGCATGATCCAGCCCAGCAAAGTGTCCGAAACCTTTGCCATCAAAGGCCAGTCGGTCGATCCGGCCTATGTGCGCGTGTTTGCCCAGGCGCACGAACACGCCGGCTTTGACCGCATCCTGGTGCCGGCCAGTGCTTCGAGCCCCGACACGCTGCTGACGCTGGCCTAGGCCGCCTCGGTCACGCAAAAGATCAAGTTCCTGCTGGCGCATCGGCCCGGTTTTGTTGCGCCCACGCTGGACCCGTACACCGGAGGCCGCGTGGCGGTGCATTACATCAGCGGCGACTCCGATGAAGACCAGCACCAGCGAGCCCTCCAACGCGGCGCGCCACTTTGCCTCGCTCGACCACCTGAGCGGCGGGCGCATCGGCTGACTGGGTTTTCGGCCATTCATCGAACTTGCCGTGCCAAGAAGTAAAATTGGCGCTTCGATGCCTGATTCATACCCCTGTGACAGCGCTTGCATCTGTGCAAACCACCCCATTCGCCCGCTTGATGGCGTCAAGATAGCAGCAGCTTGAAAAGGCGGCTGCATGCACCGAGCATATGGAAAACAAGTCAAATGCCGTTCTGAATAAACCGCTTACCTTGCCTGCCGATGGCAGAGCCCTGCATGAAACCGTCAGGCTGTATCTGGGCTATCTTGCTCTGGGGCTGATTTGCCTCACGGTGTCGGTCGTGGCCCTTCCGATGCGCATGCTGTTGCCGAGGGTGTTGAGCAAGCGGATGGGCCGCCAGCTGGTCAGCGCGACATTCCGGGCCTATCTGCGCTTTTTAAGCTTCATGGGGGCCTGCCGTTTCGACTTGACAGAACTCGACACGCTGCGGGGCGCCCCGGCCATGATCATTGCGCCCAACCATCCGTCACTGCTCGATGCCGTGATGATCCTGTCGCGTCTTCCGGGTGCGGTCTGCATCATGAAGGCCGATATCGTGAACAGTCCTTTTTTTGGTGCCGGCTCCCGGCTGGTCGGCTACATCCGCAACACGCCGCTTCGCACCATGGTGCAATTGTCCATGGCCGATTTGCATCAGGGCAGTCATCTGCTGCTCTTTCCTGAAGGCACCCGCACGAGCCGGTTCCCTGTGGGGCCGATGCAGGGCACCGCGGGGCTGATTGCCAAACATGCCGGCGTAGCAGTGCAGACGGTTTTTATTGAAACCAATTCGGGTTTCCTGGGCAAAGGCTGGTCCGTCTGGCGGACACCCAAAATGCCCATCACCTACCGCATCCGGCTTGGCAAACGGTTTGCGCCGCCCGAGCACACTGCGCGTTTTGTCAGCGAGCTTGAACAGTATTTCCAGTCCGGACTGGCGCATGCGCAGTTACCCGATTTCCCCGTTTCACCACCGGCCTGAACCCGGCCTGTTGTCCTGTCCAGCCCAGACCTTCTTGCGATGAATGTATCTTCTCCCGGCATTTCACAGACCCATCTGGTCCTGATCCCCAGCTACAACCCCGGCCCCAAGGTCTATGAGACGGTGCGTTCGGCGCGCGCGCAATGGACGCCGGTCTGGGTCGTGGTCGATGGCAGCACCGACGGCAGCGCCGAAGGCCTGAAGAAGATGGCTGCAGACGATGACGGTTTGACGGTGATCGTGCTGCCCGCCAACGTCGGCAAGGGCGCTGCCGTGCTGCAGGGTCTGGAGCTGGCCGCAGTGCAGGGCTTCACGCATGTGCTGACCATGGACTCCGATGGCCAGCATCCGGCCCACCTGATTCCAGAGTTCATGGCCGCGTCAAGCGCCCAGCCCGCCGCCATGGTGCTCGGGATGCCGGTGTTCGCCGCCGATGCGCCGCGCCTGCGCGTCAATGGGCGCAAGGTGTCCAACGGGTGGGCCAATCTGGAGACGCTCTGGGCCGGAATTGGCGATTCGCTGTTCGGATTTCGCGTTTACCCGATTGAGCCGCTGAGGCGCGTCATGCGGGGCCAGCGCTGGATGCGCCGCTTCGATTTCGATCCCGAAGCCGTGGTGCGCATGTGCTGGCTGGGCGTCAAGCCGGTCAATGTGCCTGCGGCCGTGCGCTACTTCCGGCCTGATGAAGGCGGTGTGTCGCATTTCAACTACCTGCGCGACAACCTCCTGCTGAGCTGGATGCACAGCCGCCTGTTTGCCGGCTTTTTGCTGCGTCTGCCGCTGCTGCTGGCGCGGCGCCTTGCGTGCAGTGAAAAGCGTGGGGGCTAGATCATCCCGCCATTGATGGAAATCACCTGTCCGCTGATGTAGGCTGAGCGCTCGGACGCCAGGAAGCTGACCAGGTCGGCCACTTCCTCGGGCCGGCCGGCGCGCTTCATCGGCACCAGCTGGGCAATGGCCGGTGCGTCAAAGCTGCCCTGGCTCATGGCCGTCGCAATGATGCCGGGCGCCACGGCATTGACGGTGATGCCGCGGCTGGCGACTTCCAGCGCCAGCGACTTGGTGGCCGAATGCAGCGCGCCCTTGGCGGCCGAGTAGTTGACCTGGCCGCGATTGCCGGCCACGGCCGCCACCGACGTGATCGTGATGATGCGGCCCCAGCGGGTGCGGATCATCGGCATCATCAGGGGCTGGGTGACATGAAAAAAACCGTTCAGCGACACGTCAATCACCTGCTGCCATTGCCTGAGCTGCATGCCCGGGAAAATCGCGTCGTCGTGGATGCCGGCATTGTTCACCACCACCTGGATTGGCCCGTCGGCCAGCAGCAGCTCCAGCGCGGCTGCGGTGGCGGCTGCATCGGTCACATCGAAGGCCTGCGCCTGCGCATGGCCGCCCGCCGCCTGGATTTGCGCGACCAGGGTCTGGGCGGCCGCCAGGCTGCGGTTGGCATGCACGATGACGTGAAAGCCGTCGGCGGCCAGCTGCCGGCAGATGGCCGAGCCGATGCCGCCACTGCCGCCCGTGACCAGCGCACGCTTGCGAGGGCTGGTTTTATTCATAAGAGCCCGGAGGGCAGATTGGCGCGGCCCGGCAGCGCCAGCTTCGCGGCATTGAGAACGACCACGGCGCGTCCCGAAAGCAGCAGCGCAGGGCCGCCATGCACCGTGAAGCTGTAGAGAATCGTGCTGTCGTCGCCGCTCATGCGTTCGGCCCGGATCAGGAGGTTTGTGCCCAGGTCATCGAGCCTGTCGGCGTGCAGCACCACGCTCCGGACGCTGGCCAGGTAGCCGACCTGCGGGCCATTCTGTGCGTCGCCGGCGCCGGCGCTGGCTTCGGCGATCAGCGCGCCATGCACGGCCATGGCCTGCGCGGCGTATTCGATGCCGCAGGCAGCGCCCAGGCGTCCGTGCGCGCGCAGGGGATTGCCGGGCGCCCGATGGCTGCTGGCTTCGCAGCGGATCTGCTGCGTGTCCCAGGCGGTCACGCTGTCGAGCAGGCACATGCTGCCCTGGTGCGGTATGCGCTGCGCAATCTCGCTGTGCCGCAGCAGGGGCGCAGCGGCGGAAGGCGTCAGCGGCATGGTGCGACCTGCACGGCCAGCTGCAGGTTTTCCAGGTAATCGAGCACGATATCGCCCTGGCCCTGCACCGCCACGCTGCGCATCAGCGGCAGGCCGCGTGCGGCCGGAATGCTTTGACGCAGCTGTTCGAGGCCGCCGTCGGCCAGCCGGTCTGCCGCCGTGCGCGTAAAGCAGCCGGCGGGCGCCAGGCTCCAGCGGGCCAGGCTGCGTTCGCTGCGCCGGGGCGCCAGCACCAGACCGATGCCAAAGCTGTCCGGCAAGGGGCGAACGCTGCGCAGCGGCTCCGGGTAATCGGTGTCGTAGGCGAGCAGCAGCACCGCCGTCTGCTCGACCGCGACCTGCGTCATGGCTTCGAGCAGGCCGGCCGCAAAGCTGGCGTCATGCGCGCAGAGCACCGACGAGCAGGCCATGGAAGCGCTCGAAATGCTCCAGTAACCGGACGCGGCGTTGTGCACCGAGTTATGGAAGCGCGTCGGCGAGATCAGCCGGTCACTCGATGCCAGCGCACTGCAGATTTCATGGCAATTGATGGCGTCGCCGCTGGAGGAGGTAAACACCGAGGGCAGCTGGCTGGCCTGCAGTCCCGAAGCCGCCACCGCTTCCTGGCCGATGGCCAGCGAAACCTTGACCACGGTGCCTGCGCGGCGGCGCTCGGCAGCAGCAAGACCCATGGGCAGCGGCAGGACGCATCGCGCGGCCTGGTAGGGCAAGCTGCCCTGAAGCAGCTCGCGGCCCTGGTCCCAGCCGGACAGGCCGGGGCCCAGCAGGCCAATGCCTTCGACATAGACGCTCAGGGACGGTGCGGTCGGTGTGGAGTATGGCGTCATCGGTTTGCCTTCACCGTTCACCGGCGCGGCCCAAAACAAGGCTGCAATTGGTGCCGCCGAAGCCAAAGGAATTGCTCAGCACGCGGGTGATCGCCTGCTCGCGGTTTTCCAGCAGGTAATCAAGCTGCAATGCCGGATCGCGCTGCTGCGTATTGAGGCCGGCCGGCAGCAAACCGTGCTGCAGTGCCAGCGCGCAGATCACCGCTTCCAGCCCGCCGGCTGCACCCAGCGTGTGGCCGGTGGCGCCTTTGGTGGAGCTGCAGGGCGTGTTCGATCCGAACAGCGCGGTGACTGCCTTGGCCTCGGCCGCATCGTTGCTGGGCGTGGCGGTGCCATGCAGGTTGATGTAGTCAATGTCGGCCGGGCCGAGACCGGCCATCCTGAGCGCAGACTGCATCGCCATGCGCGCGCCCAGGCCTTCAGGATGGGGCGAGGACATGTGATGCGCATCGCTGGATTCGCCCAGCCCCAGCAGCAGAACGGCGTTGGGGTCCAGTTGCCCGGGAACCCGTTCGAGCAGGGCAAA
>JBDSZF010000003.1:0-10053 GCA_039925285.1 Polaromonas sp. | reverse complement strand
CGCGCGTCACGATCTGTAGCTGGGCCGTGGCTTCTGCATAACGCTGCGCGTCGAGCAGAACCCGGGCATAAGTCATGCGGATTTCTGGCAATGCTTTGGCTGTGCCTTTGCGGTCATCGAGGTAATTCTTGACCAGCGCTTCTGCTTCGGGCAGTTTCGGGTCCATCAATTCCAGGGCCACCACGACCGGGCCTTCCGCACGCGCATCAGCGGCCTGGCCGCGTTTGGCCGCATCAAGTGCCCCGTTTTTGTCGTCTGCTGCCAATCGCATCCGGCCAATCGTGGTCCAGGCGGCGCTGGCGCTTGCAGGATTGCCCAGGTAGTCGGCCAGCGCGGCTTCAACCACGCTACTGGCCAGCTTGCGGTCGCTGGCGCGGGCATAGGCGCGCGGCAGGGCCGTGAGCACCGCCACGCGCTCTGCATCAGGCGCCATCCTGATTTCTGTCTTCAAGGGCTCCAGCGTGTCGGCGATGCGGTTCAATGCAATCAGGATCTGCAGTACATAGCGGTTCGCGTCCCGCGAAGCCGGCAGGTCCTGCTTCCAGGCCAGGGCGGCCTGCAGTGCCGCGTCGCCGGAGCGCGCCTGCAGCGCGATATCGGTGGCCCGCTGGTAAAGCTGGGCAGCGCTGGTTTTTCGGGCTGCATCCAGCATCAATGCAAAGCCCGCCGCAGGATCGCCCTCCTGGGCAGTGATCTCGCCCACCAGCAATTCGTAAAACAGTTCGCTGTCAAGCAAAGACAAGGATGCTGACTCCTGCGCTGCCCTGGCTTCGGCGAGGCCTGAAGACGCAGCAGGTTTGGCGGGTGGAGGGGTGTCAGGGTTGGCAGCCTGTGCCAGCACCAGCGGAGCGGCAAGCCACAGGCAGGCAAAAGCAAAGCCAAGTTTTTTCTTCATCGGGCCATGATAATTGAAGCTTCCCTCCGCTGCTTTGGTTGATGGCGTACGCCTTGTGCTGAAATCGCCGCCCCCTTGTGAATGTGTTCGCAAGACCGTCTTGCCTGAAATTTTTTATTCGATGCCTGAACTGCCCGAAGTTGAAGTCACCCGCCTGAGCTTTGCCGATCGCATTGCGGGCGCCCGTATTGAGGCGGTTTCTGTGGGCAAACCCCTGCGCTGGCCGCTGGGCTGTGAGGCGCAGCAGTTGCAGGGCCGGCGCGTGCTGGCCGTACGCCGCCGTGGCAAATACCTGCTGCTCGACCTGAGCGAGGGCCTGCTGCTGATGCATCTGGGCATGTCGGGCAGTGTGAGTTTCGGGGTGAACCTGCCTGCTGCGGGCAAGCATGACCACTTCGACATGGTGACCAGCCTGGGCACCTTGCGCCTGCACGACCCACGGCGCTTCGGGGCGGTGGTGTACGCCAGCGGCGAAGCCGATGCGGTGGCGCAAAAGCTGCTGGGCCGGCTGGGTGTGGAGCCGCTGAGCGAGGCCTTTGATGCGCTTGTTTTTCATCAGGCGCTCCAAGGCCGGAAGACTGCCATCAAGCAGGTCCTGCTGGGCGGCGAAGCCGTTGTGGGCGTCGGGAATATCTATGCCTCCGAGGTGCTGTTTCTGGCCGGTATTCGTCCCACCACGAAAGCCCTTTCGATCAGCAAACCGCGCGCCCGCTTGCTGCACCGCGCCATTCAGCAGGTCTTGACGAATGCCGTGGCCAAAGGCGGGAGCACCCTGAGAGACTTTTCCAATGCTGATGGCGAGGCGGGCCATTTTCAGCTTGAAGCGATGGTCTATGACCGCGCCGGTTTGCCTTGCAGGGTCTGTGCCGCGCCGATCAAGAGCATCCGTCAGGGCCAGCGTTCCACTTTCTTTTGTGCCAACTGCCAAAAACCATGAGCATTTCAGATTTGGCAAATTGGCCGGTGCTATATTGGTTTGGTAACTTTATGATGGCTGAGCATGTCTTTCAACGAACAATTTGATCAGCACGGCACCTGGCGACGCGAATTTGCATTGCGGCTCAAGCGGCTTGCCCAATGGATGAAGGACCATGACCTGCTCAATGCGGCGGTCGAAGAACGCCTGCGGCGGCTGGAGTCACAGTTGCGCGCCGACAAGGTCATGGTGGCTTTTGTGGCTGAGTTTTCGCGTGGAAAATCCGAGCTGATCAATGCCATTTTCTTTGCCGGTTATGGGCGCCGCATCATGCCTGCGAGTGCCGGCCGCACCACCATGTGCCCGACCGAACTGGGCTACGACGCGGACATCGTGCCGTGTTTGCGCCTGTTGCCGATTGAAACGCGCTTGCAGCCGCAGGCGCTGATGGAGTGGCGCCTGGCCTCCGAAAAATGGCTGCAGATTGACCTCAACGTGAACGATCCGGCGCAGTTGGCGCAGGCGCTGCAGAAAGTGGCCGAAGTGCGGCACGTGCCCCAGGACCAAGCCCGCGCGCTCGGCTTCTGGCATGACAGCAACCCTGAAGACAATCCGCTGGCAGGAGCTGATGGCCTGATCGAAGTGCCCAGATGGCGCCATGCGCTGATCAATATTGCACATCCGCTGTTCAAGCAGGGGCTGGTCATTCTGGATACCCCGGGGCTCAATGCCATTGGCGCCGAGCCGGAACTGACGGTGAGCCTGATTCCCCAGGCGCATGCCGTGGTGTTTATTCTCGCGGCCGACACGGGCGTGACCAAATCCGACCTGTCCATCTGGCGCGAGCACCTGGCCGGTGGCGCAGAAGGGAGCGATACCCGGCTGGTGGTCCTCAACAAGATAGACACCCTGTGGGATGCCTTGAGCACGACCGAACAGGTGCAGGCGCAAATTGACCGGCAACGAGGGGTGTCGGCCGAGATACTGGGGCTGCCGTTATCGCAGCTCATTCCGGTTTCGGCGCAAAAGGGGCTGGTGGCTAAAGTGACTGGTGACGAGGCACTCTTGCAGGCCAGCCAGTTGCCCGGGCTTGAACTGGCCCTGGCGCAGGGCGTGATGGGGCAGCGCCAGAAAATCCTGCAGGCAGGGGTCGCCGCCTGCATTGCCGAGCTTAAAAGTGAGGCCGGGCGTGCCCTGCATGTACGCCGGCGCGATCAGGCCGAGCAGATGCTGGAGTTGCGTGGTCTGAAGGGTAAAAACGTCTCGCTGATCAAACAGATGCGTATGCGCATTGAGCAGGAGAAGGCCGAATTTGCCAGCAGCGGTGCCAAAATACATGCGGTTCGCTCGGTGCATCACAGCTTGCTTCGCGACGTCGTGAATTTGCTCGGCCTGCCAACGCTCAAGGTCGAACTGGCCGAACTGACCACTGCGCTCAAGCAGCCCGGCATCAAGCTGCGCCTGAAAAAAGCCTATGGCCAAACCTTTTCCCGCCTGCGCGAAGGGCTGGAAAAAGCGCAGGGGCTTACGGGCGAAATCCAGTCCATGCTGGACTCGTCTTTCCGGCAGATCAATGCTGAATTCGGCTTTTCGCTGCAGGTACCTCAAGCACCCGATATGACCCGGTATATGCAGGATCTGGCCGTGATAGAACGCAGCCATTTGCAGTACCTCGGGCTGGGCAATGTGATCCGGCTCGCGCAGGCAGAATTTTCCGAGCGGCTGGTTCGTGCGCTGAGCAACCGCTTGCGTGTGGTTTTTGAATCGGCATTGGGTGAGGTGGAACTCTGGAACAAATCGGCGTCCTCGCAGTTTGATGCGCAACTGCGCGAGCGGCGCCGCAATTTCGCACGGCGGCTCGAAGCGATTGAGCGCATCCAGCAGGCCGCTTCGGGGCTGGATGAGCGGATTGCCGAAATTACCGACCAGGAGACCCGGCTCAAGGAACTCGAAGCCAGGCTGGCGGAGTTGACTTCAGGCCTTCTGGACTTGCAGCCTTTGCCTTTTGGGTCGCCGCAAGCGGCTGTTATGCCAACAGCCCTAACCCTGGCGGAGCCCGCCTGATGTCGATGGACTTGAACGCTGGCGGCGCGCTGCGCGCAGACAGCAAGCCGGTGCTGGCACCCTCTGCTCTTTCATCAGGGTTTGCCGACGAGATTGTGCGCTGGCAAGAAACCCATGGACGCAACAGCCTGCCCTGGCAAAACACGCGCGATCCTTACCGCGTCTGGTTGTCGGAAATCATGCTCCAGCAGACCCAGGTGGCCACGGTCCTTGACTATTACGCCCGGTTTTTGCAGCGCTTCCCCACGGTCAGCGAGCTGGCCGCTGCGGCGCAGGATGAAGTGCTGGGCTTGTGGAGCGGCCTGGGTTACTACAGTCGCGCACGCAATCTGCATCGCTGCGCGCAAGACGTCATGGCCTTGCATTCAGGGCAGTTTCCACGCTCTGCCGAGCAGTTGCAGACCTTGCCCGGCATCGGCCGCTCGACAGCCGCCGCCATCGCTTCATTCTGCTTTGGCGAACGTGTGGCGATTCTGGATGGCAATGTCAAACGGGTGCTGACGCGGGTGCTGGGTTTTTCTGCCGACCTGGCGCAAAGTGCCAATGAACGGGCGCTCTGGAGCCAGGCCACAGAACTGCTGCCCCATGCGGATTTGCCGCAAGCCATGCCGCGCTACACGCAGGGGCTGATGGATCTGGGTGCCACGATCTGCACGGGCCGGCAGCCGAAATGCCTGCTGTGTCCGGTGCAGACGCTGTGCCGCGGCCTGGCTGGCGGAGAGCCCGAGAAATACCCGGTCAAGACCCGAAAACTCAAGCGCAGCGCCCAGGCGCTCAGTCTGTTGTGGGCGCAAAAGCCGGACGGCTCGGTGTGGCTTGAAAAGCGTCCCGTCACGGGCATCTGGGGTGGGCTTTATTGCCTGCCTGTGTTTACAAACGACGAGGAAATCAAGTCGCTACTGGCTGAAAACCTGGAGGGGCGGTTTGAAGCCCTGCCCAAATTCGTTCATGTGCTGACACACAAGGATTTGCATTTGTCGCCGTGGATTGCAGGCTTTCAGGCGGATCAGGAAATGCCCGGGACGATGGCTTCAGAGGCGCGTCCGGCCGCCTGGTTCAGTCCGGCTGCATGGCCAGGGCTGGGCTTGCCTGCGCCTATCCGCAAACTGCTGGCGCAGGATGCGTCTGCCGGAACTGGTAATGATGAGCCGGTCTGATCAGCCGGCTTCGAGTTCGCGGTGTCGTTTCAGGGTCGGCCACTCCTGGCTGAACGCTGCTGCCAGCGCTTCGACCAGATAAACCGAACGGTGCTGGCCGCCGGTGCAGCCCACGGCCACCGTGACGTAACTGCGATGGTCACGCACCAGCGCCTGCAGCCAATGGCTGAGGAATTGCTCGATATGCCTTAACATGTCGTCCACTTCTGCATGCGCTTTCAGGAAGTCGGCAACCGGCTGGTCAAGTCCGGTCTGGTGGCGCAGTTCGGCCTCGTAGTGCGGATTGGGAAGCATCCGCACGTCAAACACGTAATCTGCATCCAGCGGAACGCCCCGCTTGAAGGCAAAGGACTCGAACACCAGCGTCAGCTGACGAGCCGGGTTTTGCAGCAGCGACTTCACGTAACTCTGCAACTGTGAAGACCGGATCATGCTGGTGTCGATGACATGCGCCTGCTCGCGCATATCGGCAAGAAGGTCGCGTTCAAGCTCGATGGCGTCCACCAGCGCGCGATGCTGGTCGGTGGCGTTTATTCTTGAGAGGGGATGAAGCCGCCTTGTTTCTGAAAATCGACGCACCAGGGTGTCGGTATTGGCATCCAGAAAGAGCGATTGCATTTTCACGCCGTGCGCCTGTAACTCCTTGAGTTGCTGTGGCACCAGCGGCAGCGACGTGGCGCTTCTGACATCCATCGCGATGGCGAGTTTGGGTGCGTTATGCGGCCGCTTCAGGGCGACAAAAGACGACAGCAACTCTGGCGGGAGGTTGTCCACGCAGTAGTAGCCTGCATCTTCAAGCGCATGCAGCGCCACTGACTTTCCAGAGCCGGACATTCCGGTAATGAGGATTATTTCCATGCGAAGCATTTCACGGTACTGAAATTAGCCATTGATCGACGACTCACTCTTTTAAAAGGTGTCTTCTTGAAAGAATGAAAACAATATGCTCGTAGGCCATATCGTACCCAAAGCAAGCCCTCAACCATCACCTCAATCGCATTGCTCCAGCATTTCCTTGGCATGTGCAAGCGTGGTGCCCGAAAGCCGGTCACCGCCCAGCATCCGGGCAATTTCAGTCACACGCTGCTCCCCGGTCACATGATCGATTCTGCTGAGGGTTGTGCCATGCTCGGTGCGTTTGGCAACCACGAGATGCTGGTCGGCAAAAGCGGCCACCTGGGGCAAATGGGTGACCCCCATCACCTGCCGGTCCTTGCCCAGCTGCTGCATCAGCCGGCCCACGGTTTCAGCCACCGCCCCGCCGACACCTGAATCCACCTCGTCAAAGATCAGGGTTTGCGCCTGTCCCAACTGGCTGGTGGTGACGGCAATGGCCAGGGCAATGCGGGACAGCTCGCCGCCTGATGCCACCTTGGCCACCGGCCGTGGCGTACTGCCGCTGTGACCCGCGACCAGAAACTCTGCCTGCTCCAAGCCGTACTGGGCCGGCTGTTCCAATCGCGTGAGAACTACTTCACACCTGCCGCCCTGCATGCCCAGGCCCTGCATGGCCTGGGTGATGGCTTTGGCGAGCAGCGGGGCAGACTTGCGGCGTAATCTGGAAACCTCGCTGGCCTCTTGCAGGTAGGACGATCCGGCCTGGGCTTCGTTTTTTTCAAGCTGAACCAGGTCGGCGGCTTCATCCAGCTTTTGCAGCTCGTCCTGCCAGGACGCCAGCAATTCAGGCAGTTCGGCCGGTGGGCGCTTGTAGCGGCGTGCCAGGCTGACCCATTGAGCCAGGCGCTCGTCCAGTTCGGCCAGCCGCTGCGGCTCCAGTTCGGCATGCCTTGCGTAGCCGCGCAGTGAATGCGCGGCATCTTCCATTTGCGCCAGTGCAGTGTTCAACAACTCTGTCAGGCCTTTGAATTCGGGCTCTATATGCGCCTGATTTTGTAGTGCGTTAATAGCCCGGCCGAGCAGGGTGGTAGCGTTGTCGTCGGATTCCTGCAGGGCATCGACCGCAGTTTGCACCGCCTCGCGCAAGGCTTGTGCGTTCGACAAACGTCCGTGCTGGGCATTGAGCTCTTCCCATTCATGGTCGCCAGGCGCCAGCTTGCCCAGCTCGCCGATTTGCCAAGCCAGCCGCTCGCGGTCGCGCTGCAGGCTGTCCTGAGCGCCTTGCGCCTGCGCCAGTGTTTTCCGGGCCAGGCGCCACTGTTGCCAGCGCAAGCACAATGCTTCGGTGGAAATATCCGCATAGGAGTCCAGCAGGCCGCGAACTGCCTCAGGCCGCGTCAGGCTTTGCCATGCATGCTGGCCATGAATATCCACCAGCTGGCTGGCAATTTCCTTGAGCTGGGTGGCAGTGACTGCGCTGCCATTGATCCAGGCCCGGCTTTTGCCCTGCGCGTCAACCGTGCGGCGCAGCAGCAGGGTTTCGCCCGCTTCAAGACCGGCTTGATCCAGCCACGGCGCGAGCCGGGCAGGGCTGTCGAATTCTGCGCTGATTTCGCAGCGTGCCGCGCCTTCTCGCACCACACCCGCGTCCGATCGTGCGCCGAGGACCAGTTGCAAGGCACCAATCAATATGGACTTTCCGGCGCCGGTTTCGCCGGTGAGTACCGTGAATCCCTCCGACAAATCCAGGTCCATTTCGCGCACGATGACGAAATCACGAAGTGAAATGCTTTTAAGGCTCATAACTCAGTCCAGATCAGGCAGCCAGGCTGTGCTCAGGCGACGCCTTCATTCCAGTGAAGCTTTTTGCGCAAGGTGTCAAAGTAGCTCCAGCCTTTGGGATGCAGAAAACGCATCTGATACTCTGAACGCTTGACGATGATCCGGTCGCCATGCAGCAAGCTGGCCAGCGACTGCATGTCAAAGCTCGCGCTGGCATCCCTGCCCGATACGATTTCAATCGCAATTTCCCCAGAGTCTGAAAGCACGATAGGCCGATTGGACAAGGTGTGCGGGGCAATCGGCACCAGCACCCAGCCGGCAATGGAAGGGTGCAGCATGGGGCCGCCGGCAGACAGCGCATAAGCGGTAGAGCCGGTCGGCGATGCAATGATCAGGCCGTCGGCGCGCTGGTTGGCGACAAAGCGGCCATCAACTTCAACGCGCAGTTCAACCATGCCGGAAGTTGCGCCGCGATTGACCACCACATCGTTCATGGCTGTCGCCCTGAAAACGCAGTGGCCGTCGCGCATGACCTTGGCCTGCATCATCCCGCGCCGGTCTTCCTCGAATTCCCCGCGCAGCATGGGTTTGAGCGTATTTTGATAATCTTCAAAGGCGATGTCGGTGATGAAGCCGAGCCGTCCCTGGTTGATGCCGACCACCGGAACGCCAAACTGGGCCAGCAGGCGGCCAATGCCCAGCATGGTGCCGTCGCCGCCGACGACCAGCGCCAGGTCGCAGTGGGCGCCGATGCCGGCCGCATCAAGCGTTGGAAACTGGCTCAAGCCGGTATTGCGGGCGGTGTCGGCCTCCAGCGCAACCTCGCAACCCTGGGAACCCAGAAAATGCGCAATGTCCTCCAGTGCTGAACGGGAGCCTTGGGCCTGGTACTTGCCGATCAGTGCGACATGGCGGAATTGCGACTTCATTGGCAAATTACATCACAACATTCCTTACAAGCTTCGTAGAATGTTCCCATGCTTGATAGTCGCGCACGTTTGTTGTTGAAAGCGCTCGTTGAGCGCTATATTGCTGATGGCCAGCCAGTCGGTTCGCGTACGCTGTCCAAGGCCTCCGGCCTTAAATTGTCGCCCGCCACCATCCGCAATGTGATGAGCGACCTGGAGGATCTGGGCCTGATCGTCAGCCCGCATACCTCTGCCGGCCGCATTCCCACGGCCCGGGGTTATCGCCTGTTCGTCGATACCATGCTGACCACGCAGCGGGATCCGTTCTCAGCCGCCGGCCACATGGCCCGGATTGCACCGGATCAGCCGCAAAAAGTCATCAGTAACGCGGCCCACATGCTATCCAGCCTGTCACAGTTCGTCGGCGTGGTGATGGCGCCGCGCCGCACATCGGTGTTCCGGCATATCGAATTCTTGCGGCTGTCCGAAAAGCGTTTTCTTGTGATCATTGTCTCGCCCGACGGCGATGTCCAGAACCGCGTCATCTTTACCGAAACCGACTACACCCAGTCGCAGCTGATTGAAGCGTCCAATTTTCTCAACTCGCACTATGCGGGCATGGCAATTGAAGAAGTGCGTGAGCGGCTGAAAAATGAAGTGGAGGCGCTCAGAGGCGAAATCGCCACCCTGATGCAGGAGGCCGTCCTGGTCAGTTCCGAAGCCATAGAATCGCGTGATGAAGTCGTGGTTTCCGGGGAACGCAACCTGCTGGCAGTCAGTGATTTTTCCAGCGACATGGGCAACCTTCGCAAGCTGTTTGATCTTTTTGAGCAGAAGGCGCAGTTGATGCGCCTGCTCGATGTCTCCAGCCGGGCCGAGGGCGTGCGGATTTATATTGGAGGCGAAAGCCAGGTCATTCCGTATCAGGAACTGTCAGTGGTCACGGCGCCTTACGAGGTCGATGGACAGGTCGTGGGAACGCTGGGCGTGATTGGCCCGATGCGCATGCCTTACGAAAAAATGATCCAGATTGTCGATATCACGTCAAAGCTGGTCAGTACTGCCCTGAGCCACAGCAAATAGAGCCACTACAATCGGTCAGTGGAAGGGGCGTTAGCTCAGTTGGTTAGAGCAGAGGACTCATAATCCTTTGGTCCACGGTTCAAGTCCGTGACGCCCTACCAAGCTAGATATGAAGAGCCTGCTATTTAAAACGTAGCAGGCTTTTTCATTGGGTGTGTCATGTAGTCACCATGTAGCCACAAGTACTGAGTTTGGTACCGTTTAACCTGGGGAAACCACCGCCAGCAGGGTGACATTTTCAAATCAAGGCACTATCTCTCAGCCCGGCATAAATAGTTGCAGCTATCTGTCCTATGCTCCCGATGTAACAGCGTTTTACACAGAGGAATTTCATGACGACGTTGAAAACGGAGGCCGGCATTGTCAGGGTCGAGCCCGTATTGAGGCAGCGCTTCAAACCGCTGCCGAGCG
>JBDSZF010000002.1:0-8565 GCA_039925285.1 Polaromonas sp. | reverse complement strand
ATCACCGGCGGCGCCACGCCGGCCAGCTTCGAGCCCAGCATCGACTATGTGGTCACCAAGATTCCGCGTTTTGCGTTTGAAAAATTCCCGACCGCCGATTCGCGCCTGACGACGCAGATGAAGTCGGTCGGCGAAGTCATGGCGATGGGCCGCACCTTCCAGGAATCGTTCCAGAAAGCGCTGCGCGGTCTCGAAGTCGGCGTCGATGGCATGAACGAGAAAACCCAGGACCGCGAAGTGCTGGAAAAGGAGCTCGGCGCGCCGGGCCCGGACCGTATCTGGTACGTGGGCGATGCGTTTGCGATGGGCCTTTCGGTCGATGAAGTCTTTGAACTGACGAAAATCGACCGCTGGTTCCTGGTGCAGATCGAGCAGATCGTCAAGATCGAGCTGGAACTCGAAACCAAGACGCTCGACAACATCGACGCCGCCACGCTGCGCGCGCTCAAGCAAAAAGGCTTTTCCGATCGCCGCCTGGCCCGCCAGCTCAAGACCACCGACACCGCGATCCGCGAAAAGCGAATCGCACTGGGCGTGCGCCCGGTTTACAAGCGCGTGGACACCTGCGCCGCCGAGTTCGAGACCAACACTGCTTACCTGTACTCGACCTATGAAGCCGAGGGCAGCGAATGCGAGGCGCAGCCATCCGACAGGAAGAAGATCATGGTGCTGGGCGGTGGCCCGAACCGCATCGGCCAGGGTATCGAGTTTGACTATTGCTGCGTTCACGCGGCAATGGCGATGCGCGAGGACGGCTACGAGACCATCATGGTCAACTGCAATCCCGAGACGGTTTCGACCGACTACGACACCAGCGACCGGCTGTATTTCGAACCGCTGACACTCGAAGACGTGCTGGAAATCGTCGACAAGGAAAAGCCGTTCGGCGTGATCGTCCAGTACGGAGGCCAGACGCCCTTGAAGCTGGCGCTGGACCTCGAAGCCAACGGCGTGCCCATCATCGGCACCTCGCCCGACATGATCGATGCGGCCGAAGACCGCGAGCGTTTCCAGAAGCTGCTGCATGCGTTGGCCCTGCGCCAGCCGCCCAATGCCACGGCCCGCACCGAGCCTGAGGCGCTCGAAAAAGCCGCCGCGCTGGGTTATCCGCTGGTGGTGCGCCCGAGCTACGTGCTGGGCGGCCGCGCCATGGAGATCGTCCATGAGCAGCGCGACCTGGAGCGCTACATGCGCGAAGCCGTCAAGGTCAGCCATGACTCGCCGGTGCTGCTGGACCGCTTCCTGAACGACGCCATCGAATGCGACGTTGACTGCATCCGCGACGCCGAAGGCAAGACCTTCATTGGCGGCGTGATGGAACACATCGAGCAGGCCGGCGTTCACAGCGGCGACTCGGCTTGTTCGCTGCCGCCGTATTCACTCAGCGCCGAGACCGTGACCGAGATCAAGCGCCAGACCGCCGCCATGGCCCAGGCGCTGAACGTCGTCGGCCTGATGAACGTGCAGTTCGCGATCCAGAACATTGACGGCCGGGACGTGATTTACGTGCTCGAAGTCAATCCGCGCGCTTCACGCACGGTGCCCTTTGTCAGCAAGGCCACCGGCATCCAGCTGGCCAAGGTGGCCGCGCGCTGCATGGCCGGACAGTCGCTGGCTTCGCAAGGCGTTATCAATGAAGTGACACCGCCTTACTTCAGCGTCAAGGAAGCGGTTTTTCCTTTCGTCAAGTTCCCCGGCGTGGACACGATTCTCGGCCCCGAGATGAAGTCCACCGGCGAGGTGATGGGCGTCGGCAAGACCTTTGGCGAAGCCTTTGTGAAGTCGCAAATCGGTGCTGGCACCAAGCTGCCGAGTAGCGGAAAAGTCTTCCTGACGGTGAAGAACAATGACAAGGCGCGTGCTGTGGACGTGGCGCGTGCACTGGTTGATCTCAAGTTCGATCTTGTGGCCACCAAAGGCACAGCGGCGGCCATCAACGCAGCCGGCATTTCCTGCGGCATCGTCAACAAGGTCACCGAAGGTCGGCCACATGTCGTGGACATGATCAAGAACAACGAGATTGCGCTGGTCATCAATACCGTTGAGGAGCGTCGTAATGCGATTGCTGATTCGCGGCAGATTCGCACTTCGGCACTGCTGGCTCGTGTCACCACCTTCACCACCATTGCCGGTGCTGAAGCAGCGGTGGAGGGCATGAAGTACCTGGACAACCTGAGCGTGTATTCGATCCAGGAGTTGCATGCCCAGCTGGCTGCACAGGCGGCGGCTTGATGATCAGCTTAATCACCCGGTCGATTTGACCGAACTTGCATTAAACTAATCCTTAAGTCGATTCAATATGCCGCCGCCAGGTGACTGGTGGCGGTTTCGCATTTTGCAGGACATAAAACATGGCAACTCTACCTATTACCAAGCGCGGCGCAGAAAAGCTCAAGGCTGAATTACACAACCTCAAGACGGTTCAGCGTCCCTGGGTCATCAATGCAATTTCCGAGGCCAGGGCCCAGGGTGACCTGAGCGAAAACGCCGAATACGAAGTCGCCAAGGATCGCCAGGGCTTCATCGAAGGCCGCATCCAGGAAATCGAGGGCAAGCTGTCTGCCGCCCAGATCATTGATCCGTCAAGCTTCGAGGCTGGCAGCCGAGTGGTCTTTGGCTCGACCGTGAAGCTGGAAGACGAAGCCACTGGCGAGAGCGTGACTTACCAGATCGTCGGAGAGGACGAGGCCGACATCAAGCTGGGCCTGGTCAATATCGGTTCGCCGATTGCGCGTGCCTTGATCGGCAAGGACGAAGGCGACAGCGCTGAAGTGCAGGCACCCGGCGGCATCCGGCGTTACGAAATCGTGATGGTCAGCTATCTATAAAGCACTGCCGATGAAAGTCCGGTCCGGCGTGTTTCTGGCGGCGCTCTGGTGGGGCAGCCTGACGGCGCTGGGCTTTGTCGTCGTTCCGATGCTGTTCATGCATCTGGGCAGTCCGGCGGCGGCTGGCGCCATGGCCGCCAGACTCTTTGCCGCACAAACCTGGATCAGCACCGGATGCGCCTTGCTGATGCTGCTGGTTCTTAATCAAAAAGAGGCAGTAGCGCAGGCAGCTTCAGAGCGGGAAGCCATGAAATTCATAGTCGCCGGGATGTTGCTGGCCTTGCTGGTCGAGTTTGGTGTGGCGCCGCGCATCGTCAGCGCCCGCAGCGACGGCGGCAATCTCAAGCTCTGGCATGGCTTGGGCAGCGTGATGCTGCTGGGCCAGTGGCTGTGCGCCGGAGTCACGCTCTGGTGCTTGAGCGCCCGGTCAGACCGGTAAAGCTTAACCCTGCGACACCGCCGCGGGGCCAAGCCTTGAGCTGCGCTTAACCGCGCTCGGCCGCTTCCAGCGTATTGACCAGCAGCATGGTGATGGTCATGGGACCGACGCCGCCGGGCACCGGGGTGATGTAGCCGGCCACTTCCCTGACGCCGTCAAAATCCACATCGCCGCAGAGCTTGCCTTCTTCGTTGCGGTTCATGCCCACGTCAATCACCACCGCGCCCGGCTTGACCATGTCGGCGGTCAGCACCTTGCGCTTGCCAACGGCGGCGACGATCACGTCAGCCTGCAGCGTCATGGCTTTCAGGTCTTGGGTGGCGCTGTGGCAAATGGTGACGGTGGCGTTTTTCTGCAGCAGCATCAGCGCCATCGGCTTGCCGACGATGTTGCTGCGGCCGATCACCACCGCATGTTTGCCGCGCAGGTCGTAGCCGATGCTTTCCAGCATCTTCATGCAGCCGTAAGGCGTGCAGGGCCAGAAACCGGGCTGGCCGACCATCAGCGCGCCCGCGCTGCCCACGTGAAAACCGTCAACATCCTTGGCCGGAGAAATCGCTTCAATGACTTTTTGGGCGTCGATATGAGCGGGCAGCGGAAGCTGGACCAGGATGCCGTGAATTGCCGGGTCATTGTTCAGTGCCTCAACGCGTGCCAGCAGCTCGGCTTCGGTCAGGCCGGCCGGATACTGCTCCAGCACCGAATGCAGGCCGGCATCATGGCAGGCCTTGACCTTGTTGCGCACATAGACCTGGCTGGCCGGATTTTCACCTACCAGCACCACGGCCAGGCCCGGCGTGATGCCGCGTGCGCGCAGGGCGGCGGCGCGCTGGGCGACTTCGGTACGGAGTTGTCGGGAGAGGGCGTTGCCGTCAATGAGTTGTGCAGTCATTTTTTGATCTTTCAAGTAAAAACGCCCGCTAGCGCAGGAGCCACGGGCGTAAGGTGCTCGTGAAAATGCGGGCTGCCGATGCGGGCCTCAGGCTTTGGGCGGGTTCGAGGCCAGGGCAATCTTGAGCAGATCGGCCACGGTATTGGCGTTGAGCTTTTCCATGATGTTGGCGCGGTGCGCCTCCACCGTCTTGATGCTGATCCCCAGGTCGTCGGCGATCTGCTTGTTCAGGCGGCCGGCAACAATCCGTTCCAGCACTTGTGCTTCACGCGAAGTCAGCTTGGCCAGCAGGGCGTCGCGGCTGGCGGATTGCTGGTGATCGCTAAAGGCTTCCTTGGCCTGCGCCAGCATGCGTTCGACCAGATCAAGCAGTGCGTCTTCCTGGAACGGCTTCTGGATGAAATCCATCGCACCTTTTTTCATTGTGTCCACCGCCATCGGGACGTCGCCGTGGCCGGTGATGAAGACGACGGGCAGCGGCGACTTGCGCTCCAGCAGGCGGTCCTGCAACTCCAGCCCGGTCATGCCGCCCATGCGGATGTCAACAATCAGGCAGGCCACTTCACGCGCATCGTAACGGCTCAGAAAGGTTTCCGCCGACTCGAAGCAGCGAACCCGGTAATCCTTGCCTTCAAGCAGCCACTGCAGCGAGTCGCGCACGCCCTCGTCATCATCAACGACATAAACCGTACCTTTTTTGGGAATCAAACTCATGCCTTACTTTCTTCGTCAACTTTTAAATGAACTGGTGGCGTTTTTCAATGCCGGCCAGTGTCTTGGGCTGCTACGGCATCGGTAGCAGATGGTGCCGGTAAAGTCAGGGTTGTCACCGGAATCCAGAAGGTAAATCGGCACCCGACCACGTCGTCGCCATTGTAGAGGTTCACCGCTTCCAGCCTGCCCTGGTGAGATTCGACAATGCTGCGGCACAGTTTCAGGCCAATCCCCATGCCCTCGGCCTTGGTCGAGTAGAACGCTTCAAACAGGCGTTCCATCACTTCAGGCGACAGGCCCCGACCGGTGTCGAGTACGGAGAATTCCACCACGCTTTGGCCATCGATTTTTTTCGGCACCACATGCAATTCAACGTTGCGCTGGGCCGTTGGCCGCTGCGACTGGGCAATCGACTCGGCCGCATTTTTCATCAGGTTGATCAGCACCTGCTCGATCAATATCTTGTCCACCATGAGGTTGGGCAGGCGTGCCGCAATGTAGTGGACCAATCGAACATGGTGGCGCCTTAATTCAATCTCTGCCAGCTCCATGGCGTTGCTGACAAGAGTGGCTACATCGGCCGACGTGCGATTGGGCTCGCTGCGCTTCACAAAAGCCCGGATGCGCTGGATGATCTGCCCGGCCCGCCACGCTTGCTTGGCGGTTTTCTCCAGCGCGACCAGCAAATCTTCATTGCTGATCTGATTGGCCTTGATGCGTGACACCATGCCGTTGCAATAGTTGTTGATCGCAGTCAGCGGCTGGTTCAACTCGTGCGCCACGCTCGACGCCATCTCTCCCATCGTGATGAGGCGGCTGGCGTTCTGCGCACGTTCATTTTGCTGGGCTGCCTGTTCCTCGGCATGGCGGCGCGGCGTGATGTCGGTGGCAATCACCATCTGCGCCAGCCGGCCGTCAACCCAGGTCAGGTAGCGCGAACGCACTTCCAGCCATTTCGCCAGCTCGGGCACAAAGATTTCGGCATTGGCCGTCTGGGCATCGGTCAGTGAGTCCGTCGGGAAACCGGCCAGGCCGTCCACCGCATCCAGCGCATCCCCGGACGGTGCGAACGTGGGTACGCCCGCCTGGGCGATCAGGTTCACATGGTCGGACACCTTGGCGCCAAACCAGGAGCGGTACAGCTTGTTGGCAAACAGCAGTTCTTCACTGCCCAGCGGTGCCACGGATACGGCGGCATCCAGCCCTTCCAGCACGGTCGTGAAGCGTTCGTAGGAGGCGATGAGTTCTTCACGGATGCGCTTGGGTTCGGTGATGTCGGTCATTGACGTCATCCAGCCGGTTTGCTGACCGTGTGGATCAATCAGCGGTGACACATACATGCGGGCATCAAAAATGTTGCCGTTCTTGCGTTTGACCCGGACTTCGAATCCGCCTGGCGGCGTTTTGCCTTGCAATTCATCGTCCAGCCGAGCCTGCATGAGGTCGTGTTCTGAGTCGGGCCAGTGGGGGAAAGGTGCGGTGCAACCCACCAGCTCGTCTTCGCTAAAACCCGACATCTGGCAAAAGGCCGGGTTGACGTAAGTAATGCGGCCCTGCAGGTCGAGCGCGCGCATGCCGGTCAGCATGGAGTTCTCCATGGCGCGGCGAAAGTGGGTTTCGGTCAGCAGCGCCTCTTGGGCCTGGACCCGGCGGCGGGTATGGCGCCAGTTGCCCAGTAGCATCCAGACGGTCAATGCGCTGAGGGCGCTGACCAGCCAGAAAAAGCCGCTGCCGACCACCCCCAGCGAGGCGCGATAACCCTCGGCCCGTATCAGGAGGCCATTGCCCACTGGGGACACCGGTATTTCGTATTTGGCAGCGCCATCTGTCCAGGGCAGCAGTTGCGCTGCGCCTTTGCGGGGCGGCGGCAGGTTTCCCGCCAGCACCGCATCTTTGTCATCAATCAGTGCGACGGCATATTTGGCCGTGATTTCTGTGGGAATGCCAAAGCGAAGCAGGCCGTCCACCGAGTATTCGCCCATGATGACACCGGCAAATTTGCCTTGGTCATCCAGCGGCACCTGCAGCTGCAGGCTGGCTGCGCTGTAGCGGCGCGTGTCCTGCACGATCAGCGGCCGGGAATATACCGGCTGGCGCAGATCTCGCGCCAGTTCGAAAGTGCCGTCCGTTTCGCCGACCTTGAGCTGTTCGCCGACAGTCCGAGGCTCAATGGCATTGGCACTGGGCGAGACATACGATGCCTTGATTCGCCGCTTGCCGTCAATCCAGCTGACCGCCATCAGTTCGGGATACTGGTTGACCAGGGCCTCGGCCTGGAGGATGAACTCTTCGGTGTCGATTTCATGGTTCGACACATCCCGGCCAATTCGCATCAGCTGTTCCTGCCGCTCCAGCAGGCGCAGGCGTAGCCGTTGCTGGGCGTATTCCACATCCCGGGTAACCGCTTGCTGCTCGCGGTCTATCTCTTCAATGCGAAGGTAGCCAAAGGCTGCGATGACGGCCGCCAGGAAAAGTATGACGGTAAAAAGCGGACCCAGCGTGATGAAACGGTCTTGCCGTGAAGGTGATTGCTTGCGCCACCAACTGCGCCACAAAGCCAGCGGCGCTGGGCTGGCCACAACGTCGACGGTAGAGGGAAGGGGGAACTGGGGCATAGGGGGAAATGCTGGGCATTTTAAATGAAATGCCTGTTAAGGCAGAGCCGAGCGCTGTTGCATAAGTTCAAGGCAATTGAAGCCTGAATCGGATTTTTCCATTTAAATACAACACCGTCATCGTTCAAAATTTCACATTACAAAATCAATAAGCATAATTTGAAATTCATTGAAAATTATGAGAAACTAGAAAATTAAACCTAGTTTGGGTTTAAAAACGCGTCATAGGCGCACCCTTCAATGCAGACTGAACGGCGATCTGCCTTGAAGGCAACCAGCGGAAAAGATTTTTTCAGGAGACAAGATGGCTGCCAATCCAGACGAAAACCAACAAGTCGGTATTCCCAATGCGGGTGCTGCTTCCACTAACTCGCAGGACAAAGACACGCAGGAGACCCGTGAATGGATGGATGCGCTGTCTGCGGTCATTGAAAGCGAGGGCCCGGAGCGGGCTCACTTTCTGCTCGAGCAATTGCTCGAACATGCCCGCCAGAAGAGCATCGACATGCCCTTTTCGGCCAATACCGGTTATGTCAACTCGATCGAAGCCGACCAGGAAGAGCGTTCGCCCGGCAACCTGATAATCGAGCAGCGCCTGCGCGCCTACATGCGCTGGAATGCCATGGCCATGGTGGTCAAGGCCAACCGGCTGCATCCCGCCGACGGCGGGGATCTGGGCGGCCACATCGGCTCGTTCGCCTCGCTGGCCAGCCTGTTTGGCGCCGGCTTCAACCATTTCTGGCATGCCGAGAACGAGAACCACGGCGGCGACTGCCTCTACATCCAGGGCCATGTCTCGCCCGGCGTCTATGCCCGTGCTTACCTCGAAGGCCGCTTGAGTGAAGAGCAGCTGCTCAACTTCCGCCAGGAAGTCGACGGCAAGGGCCTGTCGAGCTACCCGCATCCCAAGCTGATGCCCAATTTCTGGCAGTTCCCCACCGTGTCGATGGGACTAGGCCCGCTGATGGCGATCTACCAGGCACGCTTCCTGAAATACCTGCACGCCCGCGGCATTGCCAACACCGAGAACCGCAAGGTCTGGGTGTTCTGCGGCGACGGCGAGATGGACGAGGTCGA
>JBDSZF010000001.1:0-5327 GCA_039925285.1 Polaromonas sp. | reverse complement strand
GCTTATTTCGACAGCATTGGCATACCCAGACTCACATGACCTCAACTTCTCGAACCGCCCGGTGCGGACCCGCATGCCGGGTGGTGTGGCAGGGGCGCAGCCTCCCGGCTGCCCCCTATGCCGATCTGAAGCGCCAAGAAATGGACGCAGCAGGGGGTGTTTTAGTGAATCGAGGCCGCGTCGCCAAAAGAAGCAGTGACAGGCATCGCCTGTACCGGCTCTGTCGCATTGGCTGCCACTCGGCGGGCACCGTCAAAGCGGTGCTGCCAGTAGCTGCCTCCCATGCTTTCAACCCGAATTTCTGCCCCGGCTCTGGGGGCATGGATGAACTTGCCATTGCCGATATAAATACCGACATGGCTGAAAGCGCGCCGCATGGTATTGAAAAACACCAGATCGCCGGGCTGCAAATCGGTCTGGTCTATTTTTTGAGTTGCTGCGGCCTGCTGCTCGGCCTTGCGCGGCAACAGCAAGCCGATGCTTTGCTGAAACACGGACACCACAAAACCACTGCAGTCAAAACCGGTCTCGGCTGAGTTGCCACCCCACTTGTAGGGAATACCCAAAAATCCCATCGCGTTGACCACCAGCTCGGAAGCCTTGTGGCTGACATTCTGCCGAACCTGGTCAATTTTTGTCAGCAGGCCCTTGTCGGAAAGAAATCTGTCCATATCGTCGCCGGTGTTGCCCGGTGTTGCATGAGCCGTAACGGACCAAAGTGCGGCAATAGCCAGGATGAGAGCAGGGGGAAACATTCGCATACCGCCAAGCATACTTGATTGAAGGATTGGTCCTACGTCAATCGCGGATTTCTAGCCGATTTCCTTTCCATGTTGTTGATTTTTCTTGGATTTGATGAAGAAAAGTCATTTTTTTTAAGCTGAAGTGTTGGGTTTTTGAGAATTGGAAGCGTAAAGGCGGCATGGTGCGATTTGGCTATCACCGGTTGTCATGCGATATGGCAGCTTGTAAATCTGTGAACTTATCCATCGTAAGCAACGTCACACGAGCATTGAACAGGTCCAAGGACGCCATCATGCTTCCAGCCCACGGCCAACGCTTGCTGCCAGCGATCTTTTTCATGGTTTTCGGCTTGCCTGCTTCGTGCGCGCAGGCGCAGGAAATTCGTCCGGACATCCTGGCGACAGGCCTGCAAAACCCCTGGAGCCTGGCGTTTTTGCCGGATGGGCGTTTTCTGGTGACCGAACGCCCTGGTCGATTGCGGGTCGTGGGGGCAGATGGCAAGTTGTCTGCGCCTGTGGCTGGCCTGCCTGACATGGCTGCCGGCGGACAGGGCGGCTTGCTCGATGTCATCACTGACAGTGACTTCGCCAGCAATCGCCTTTTGTATTTTTGCTTTTCCGAGCCTGCTACAGCTGGCAATGCCAACAGCACGGCACTGGCGCGCGCCACCTTGAGCGCAGACATTGCACGGCTGGAAAATGTCAAGGTCATTTTCAGCCAGAAACCCAAAGTCGCCAGTTCCGCCCATTTTGGCTGCCGCATTGTTGAAAGCAGAACGCCCGGCATCAAGGGTCAGCCCGACGGCAAATTGTTTCTGACGCTGGGTGATCGCTTTTCGCGCAAGGAAGATGCGCAAAAGCTCGACAACCATCATGGCAAGATCGTGCGCATCAACAAGGATGGTTCAGTGCCCCAGGACAATCCCTTTGTCGGACAAACTGGCGCACTGCCCGAGATCTGGAGCTACGGCCATCGCAATGCCCAGGGTGCTGCGCTGGCGCCTGATGGCACATTCTGGATGCATGAACACGGGCCGCAAGGTGGTGATGAAATCAACCTGCCCCACGCCGGCGCCAACTATGGCTGGCCGGAAATTACCTATGGTGAAAACTATGGCGGCGGCAAGATCGGCGAAGGCTTGAGCCGCAAAGCCGACATGGAGCAGCCACTGCATTACTGGGTGCCCTCGATTGCACCCTCGGGCATGGCCTTTCTGACCAGCGAGCGCTACGGCAAGGCTTGGCGTGGCAACCTGTTTGTGGGATCGCTCAAGTTTGCCTACCTGGCCCGCATTGAACTGTCAGAACCTTTCGCCGGAAAAGTGGTTCGCGAGAACAAGCTGTTGGCCGAGGTGGGTGAACGCATCCGCGATGTCAGGCAGGGACCCGATGGCCTGCTCTATGTACTGACCGACAGCAGCAATGGCAAGCTCATACGCCTGCAGCCCGTTCAGGGAGGCAAATAAGCCCCAGAAAAGCGCTTTGTCAAAGCGGTCAGACCGGCGGCATCGCAAAGGCGACAAAGTTAAGCCGTGCATCCTACAGGCGTTGAACAGGCGCGCCGTTATCATGCTTGCATGACTCCAACCGGTACCTGGCACAGCCGTCTGACAAGAACCGGTCGGGCTGCCCAGCAGTGGTTTATCGAATGGTGGCAGCTGGTGCATCTGGGGGCGATGATTATGGTACTGACGCTGTCGCCATCGAGTTACAGCCGCGAAAGCCGTGTCGTGCTGGGCCGGCATATCTACATCAATACCGCACCGATTTTGCTGGGCTTCTCGCTGCTGTGCGCGCTGGTGACCGTGGTGCTCACGCGCATTGTGGTGGTGACTGCGCTGAGCTATGGCCTGTCGCAATATGCGCTGCAGGTGGTCATCCGCGTGCTGGTGCTGGAGCTGATTCCGCTGACCGCCGCGCTGTTCGTAGCGCTGCGCTGCACGATTCCCGATGGCGCGGAGCTCTCGGTCATGCAGGCCAGCGGTGAGCTGGATGAGATGCGCCGCCAGGGCGTGGAGCCGATACGCCGTGAAGTGCTGCCGCGCGTGGTGGCTGGCATGTTTTCGGGCATTACGCTGGCAGCGTTGAGTTGCGTGGTGGCGCTGGTGGTGGCCTATGTCGCAGTCTATGGGTTTGTCCTGTCTGGGATGGCGGGTTATACCCGGCTTTTTGGACAGGTGTTCACCCCGGTTGTCACGCTGATATTTGTGCTGAAAACCGTGTTTTTCTGCCTTGCCGTAGCGCTGATTCCGATGGCCTCGGCCCTGTATGGAATGCGCGGCGCCAGCGTGCGTACCAGTGCTGAAATGCGCGGTCTGGTGCGCATGTTTGCCGTGATTTTGCTGATTGAAGTGGCTTCGCTGGTCGGTAACTATTATTGATTTATCCAGAACGGCACATCCATGAGTTCACGCCCTAGTTCCTTGCCACCACTGGCGCCGCCTGACACTCAGGATCCGCTGCCTCCGGCACTGCGCGTTGCCCCTGAAGCTATCGCCAATCTGGAGTTCAAGGCCAGGCTGCTCATGCTCTTCATGCTGCTGCTGGTGTGTGGTTCGGCGCTGTATGTGCTGTATGCGCGCGGTGCCTTTGAAAGTACCCAGCGCCTGGTGCTGATGGCCGATGATTCCGAAGGTGTCGTGGTCGGCATGGACATCACGTTTGCCGGCTTTCCGATTGGCCGGGTGCAGCGCATCGAACTGGCCGAAGACGGCAAGGTCCGTATCCTGATGGATATAGCCGCCAAGGATGCCCACTGGCTGCGCACTTCCAGCGTTTTTACGCTGGTCAAAGGCATTGTCGGCGGACCCAATATCCGTGCCTACACGGGTCTGATGAACGATCCGCCCCTGCCTGATGGCGCCGTGCGCACCGTGCTGCAGGGCGATGCCAGCGCAGAAATTCCGAAAGTCATTTCTGCTGCCAAGGAGCTGATTGACAACCTGAACAGCCTGACCGGCAGCAGCGGCTCGGTTGGCGTCAGTCTGGCCAATCTGGAGGTATTGACCGCTCGGCTCAATGGGCCGGGTGGCGCGCTGACGGTGCTGCTGGGCAGCGAAGCGGAAGCCAAAAAATTCTCCGCCACGCTGGACCGCACCAATGCCTTGCTGGCCAAGCTCGATGCCATGGCCGTCAAAACAGACACCCAGGTGTTTGGTGACACAGGCGTGTTGCCCGAGACGCGCGCGACCGTCGTGCAACTCAATGCCATGCTGGGCGAGGCGCGCACCAGTCTGAAAAAAGTCGATGCCATCCTGGTCGATGCGCAAGCCGTCGCCGCCAATGCGAAAGACGCCACGTCCGACCTGGGGGCTTTGCGGGGCGATGTCGAAGCCAGTCTGCGAAAAGTCGAAGGCCTGGTGAACGAGATCAATCGAAAATGGCCGTTTGCCCGTGATGCGGAGATGAAACTGCCGTGAAAACTTATCTGCCTGTCCCCCTAAGGCGCGCATTTTTAACGACCACCTTGTTGCTGCTGGCGGCCTGCAGCAGCCCCAAGCCGCCGGACTGGCAAGTTGAAGCCAAGGGCTCGATGGAACGTTCCACCGCCGCTTACATGGACGGCAACAGCCGCGTGGAAACGGCCGAACTGGCGCGTGCGCGCAGCCAGCTGTCGCGCACCGGCCGCGCCGATCTGCTGGCCACCGCCGAACTCCTGCACTGCGCCACCCGCGTTGCCAGCCTGGTGTTTGAGCCCTGTGCGGATTTTGAAGCCCTGAGGGGCGATGCGACCCAGGCCCAGCGTGCTTACGCTGATTACCTGCGCGGCCAGGTGCAGACTGAAAGTATTCCCTTGTTGCCAGCAGCCCAGCGCGCTGCGGCGGCCGGTGATGCCAATGTCCTCAAGGGCATTGCTGACCCGCTGTCGCAACTGGTCGCCGCCGGCGTCTTGCTACAGACTGGCAAGGCCAGCCCGCCCGTCATTGCGCAGGCGATCGACACCGCATCAAGCCAGGGCTGGCGGCGTCCGCTGCAGGCCTGGCTGGGCGTGCAGGCCCAGCGGGCGGAGCAGGGCGGCGATGCTGAAGAGGCCGCCCGCCTGCGTCGGCGCATCGCCATCACGCAAGGCAAAGCTTTGCCTGAGAAAGAGAAAAAGTGAGTTACACCCTTAAACTCTACGCCAGTGAAGACGCCAGCCCGGAGCAGTTGCAGGCGGCCGAGCAGCGCTTCAGGCAAGCCCTGGAAGCATCGCTGGGCGATGAAAGCCTGGTGGCGCCGGTTTATGCCGCCTACCGGAGAATTGTGGCGACTTACGGCGAAACGCTGGCGGAAGATGTTTTATCGCCCGGCGAGCTGGAAATTTTCAGCCAATGGCAGGCGGCCGAGTCTGCCGCGTTAACTGCAGCCCTGGGGCCGAATCGCTACATGGGTGATGCGCAGTTCGAGATTCGCACCTGACCCCCCCCCTCGACGTTCAGGGCGAGCGGCTCAAGCGCGGTGATGCGAGCGCCTGCAGCTGATCATTGATGGCCAGTTCCACCGCCTGAAGTCGCGGCAGTGCCTTGGCCTTGTCCAGCGCGGTATGCAAATGACGCAAATCCTTGCTGCTGGTGGTCGCCTTGATCTGGGCGACTGCCGCCGGGA